>JAISDP010000015.1 GCA_031264715.1 Bacteroidales bacterium | reverse complement strand
AAAAAACGCTAAAAAAAGAATCAAGACATGGCAAAAGAATCAATGAAAGCACGCGAAGTGAAACGTGCTAAAATGGTAGCCAAATACGCCGAAAAACGTGCTAAACTGAAAGCTGAAGGCGATTTCCAGATGCTGGCCACGCTGCCGCGCAATGGAAGCACTGTGCGCCTGCACAACCGCTGCCTGCTCACCGGCCGTTCCAAAGGTTACATGCGTCAGTTCGGCGTCAGCCGTATCGTGTTCCGCGAAATGGCGTCGAAGGGACTGATACCCGGAGTAAAGAAAGCGAGCTGGTAAAACAGTTTCGAGTTTGCCTTCGGCGAGAATGTAAGTTCGGTGCATATTTGGCGCTTTGAGTTAAGCGACCTGCGGGGTTTTGAAAACCCCGCAGGTTTTTTAATTTAATACCATATTGATCATTTCATTATAACCATCCATTTGTTCTCATCCAGTGGATACATCTTCCAAACCACTCATCGAACGGGGGATCGGTTAAAAAGCCGTGTTCGCCTTTTGCATAGAGGTGCATTTCCACCGAAACCTTGTTCTTCCTAAGCGCGTCGAAAAACGCGATACTGTTTTCCACCGGAACCACCGCATCCGGTTCGGCATGCACGAGAAAGGTCGTCGGGGTGGATGGCGTTACATGCATCTCGTTTGAAAAGAACCTTATTTGCATATCTGTGGGGTTATTATCCAACAAATTGTTCCGCGAACCGGTATGGCCGATTTGATCTGTAAAACTGATAACCGGATTCACCAGGATCATAAAATCGGGACGTAAGTTAATTTTTTCCGGATTATCTGCCACAGCCGTATTGAAATGTGTACCGGCTGTGGCTGCCAGATGACCACCGGCCGAGAAGCCCATAATACCGATTTTACCGGCATCGATATTCCATTTACGGGCATTTTCGCGAACTGCACGAATGGCTTGTTGGACATCCTGCAAAGGTCCGGCGGATTTGTCTCTCATGATACGGTCGTCGGGTAACCGGTATTTGACAACGAAAGCTGCTATCCCTAATTTGTTGAAGGCACGGGCAACGTCGGTTCCTTCGCGCTTAATCAGCAAGGTATGATAGCCGCCACCGGGACAAATGATGACTGCTGCGCCCGTAGCTTTGTTCCCGGAAGGTAGAAACACGGAAAGTGTGGGTACGGATACCTTCGAAACCAGCGAGTCGACCTCGGCATTGGGCGAACGTACTTCTTCATCGGCCGCGTTCTTCGAATTGGGAATTTCACCGGGATACAGCCGGATGGCTTGCTGTGACAGGCATGTTCCTGCGTGACAGGCAATAAATAACAAGATGCAGATGTATTTCAAGGGTTTCATATCGTATTCTTATTTGTTGGCGAAACGCCATACCATCCCAGGACAGGTATTTGGTTCCCGGTTTGCGATATCACTATATATCCTTTTCATAAAAGATGAGATTAAGTTTACAAAGATACAAGCTTAAAGTTTGTATTCCAACAAGCCATCCTCGTTCTCATATCCGTTTTTTCGTGCCGCACATCCGTTTTTTCATGCCGCATATCCATTTTTTCATGCCGCATATCCATTTTTTCGTGCCGCACATCCATTTTTTCGTGCCGCATGCTCATTTTTTCATGCCGCACATCCATTTTTTCGTGCCGCATATCCATTTTTTCATGCCGCACAAGTCCATTTTTTCGTGGTACAGCCTGTTCGGTGGCGGTCGGAATGGCCTTCAATATCCGGTTTCGAAACTGTATTTTCCCGAGCCAACCGCCAAAACGGTGTATTTTCCTTCTGTTTTCACTTTCGTGATATTGTGATATTGCCCGACGGGTTTTTCCGATTCGGTTATTTCCCCATTGGCGGATGGTATCCATATTTCGGCGGTGGTGTTGACGGGTATTTCTACCTTGAGGTGAAATCTGCCATTATCAATGCGCCATTCGCTGCCGATTAATCCCCGGATGGAACGGTAACTTCCTTTGGCGTGTGTGAGATCGCCGGCTGGCTGCGGTTTGATAATGATTTTCCCGAAACCCGGCGCGGCAGGGTTGATTCCCAGCAACGACCGGTAGAACCACTCGCTGATGGAACCGAACATCGGGTGGTTTTGCGAATAGGTGTTGTCGGAATAAGCCCAGGTTTCCCACAGGGTGGTGGCCCCGTTTTCGATCATGTAACCCCAGCCCGGGAAGTCGCGCCGGTTGGCAATGCTGTATGCCATATCGTTACGGTCGTCGCGGCGGAACACATCGAACATCATTTTGGTGGCGAAAATTCCCGTGGACAAGTGCCCTTCGCGGTTTTCAACCGCCTTCACCAGGGCATCGAAAGCGCCTTCCCTGTCTTTGCCGTCTGTAAAGTCGAACCACAGCCCGAATACCTGGGCGCTTTGCGTGGCATTATCGAATATGCCGGTGGCAGCATCGAACATGCTTGCCACGACGGCTTTCCTGATCGCCCGGGCAAGTGCGCCATATTTGGCGACATCGTCTGTTTTGCCCAATACAGCGGCATATTCGGCGATCAATTTCACGTGGTAATAATAAAATGCCGAGGCGGTTAGCTTTTCCGGTTTGGCATCGAGCGATTCGTGGTCGCCGAGGTCTACAAATACCAGACTGTCTTTTGCATGGCTGGCGATAAAGCGCACCTGCCTGTCCAATGCTGCGTAATACTCCTCAAGTACCCGCTTGTCACCGTAAAACTCATAGAGATGTGCCATCAGGTACGGAAATCCAACCTGGAAGCACAACGGGCCCGACCCGTCACCCAAGCCTTTGTCGGCAATGCCCATGTAGGGGGTTGTTTCGGTAATGCCGCCGAGCGGACGCTGGTCGTTGACATTGTCCTGTATGATTTTCCGGTAGAAGTTAGCCATGTCATAATTGAATGAAAAGGCGTTAGTGGTGCAGAACATGTCGCCACCGTAACCGAATTTTTCACGTGCCGGGCAATCGGATTGTACGCTGAACAAATTGCTGCGGAAAGTCCACCGGATATTTTCGAGCAACCGGTTGAACATGCTGTTGGATGATGAAAACTCGCCCACCGTAGCTACACCGGCGCTCAGACATAAGCCGTCGATATCGTTTATGGCAGGTTTACCCGGCCAGCCGGTGACTTCGACGTAACGAAACCCGTGAAAGGTAAATCGTGGCGCCCATGTTTCCATGCCTTCGCCTTTAAGGGTGTAACTATCCTCCTGCCAGGCGACGGCGGGCGCTCCCGGCCCGCCGTTGCCCGACTTGATCTGTCCGGCAACGGACGTCATCACGTTGATGTTACCATCCTTATATTTGTCTTCGCCATAGCGTAACACTACCCGCGTTCCGGCAGGTCCCTTCACCCGTATGCGAGCTACTCCGGCAAAGTTCTGCCCCATGTCGAAAAGGTACACGCCCGGCTTGGGTTCGCTGACGCTGACCGGCTTGACCACCTTGATGAGTTTGACCGGCGGCTGTACTTGCGCTGTAAGTATTCCGGCAGGTCCGGCAACTTTTACCGCTTTCCCGCCTTCGATTTTTTCTTCGGGGTTATCCCAATCTTTTTCCAGCCTCGCGTCGTAGTGCTCGCCGGTATACACGCTGTTGCGCAGTACCGGACCGGAAGCAACCTGCCATGTCTCATCCGTGGGTATGATTTCCCTGGAACTGTCGGAATATGTGATGTGTAATTCGCCTTTGAGGCACGGGCTGCCAACGGTAAGTTCCTCGCGCAGGTTCCAAGCGCCCCACATGCGCAAAGGCAGCGGGTTGTACCAGCCGTTACCGAGCATGACGCTAAGTACATTCTTGCCTTTCCTGACTTGTCCTGTTACATCGCAGGTTGTGTACAAAACCTGGTTTCGATATGCCGTCCAGCCGGGGTCCAGTACATGATCGCCGATTTTATTTCCGTTCATGCAGGCCTCGTAATATCCCACGCCCGATATGTAGAGGCGCGCCGATGCTATTTTTTTCTTTAATTCAAAAATCTTCCTGAAAACCGGCGCCGGGCTATCCTTATAAAAGTCTTCATCCTTTGCAGGCAGTGGTTTGCCATCCCCAATCCATGCAGCCTGCCAACCGTCAGCCGACAGCACGGCCGTTTCAAACCATGCCGGATCGCTCCACCTGGAGGCATTACCGTTCCTGTCGTACACACGAACCCGCCAGTAATACCGCGTGAAGGATTTTAACGGGCTGCCGCCATACTCTATTTGTATGCTTTGCGGCGAGCCTGTTTTTCCTGTGTTCCAGATGTTACTCCTTAATCGTTTGATATCCTTTTCGCTATCGCTGACAATCAGTTCGTAGGCAGATTGCGACTGGTTGCGGGCGCCGGAAATGAACGTCCAACTGAAACGGGGAACGGCAATGTCGATACCCAGGGGATTGGACTGGTATTCGCACCGTAAATCCACGGGTGTGATGGACGATTGCTTTGCCGCAAACGTGTGCGGTAATATCAAGCACAAAAAGGTAAATACAAGGGAATAACGTCTTTTCATTTAATGTATCTTATTTTTTTCGGGGAGTTACAATAGAGGACTGATACGAAGATTTGAAAACAATATAAGGGCAACTTACGGTTGTCAGATATATCGGCCCACGGGTATATGAAGGCGGGGAAAAACATTCGTAGGGTGCATGATAATTTTCGCCTTTACGATAATCGTTCTCTCTCAGGTCATCTACAAATTCTTTCGCCAGTTGCTGCGCATATTCCATGTTAACTTTCGAGATGGCATAAGCGACCCAACCGGTGGGCGTACCCCAATATGCGCCGTTCTGGTAAGTATTTACAGGCGCTTTGGCTGTTTCCCAGGCTGTGGATTGGTTAAAATCTTCACCCATGATGATATGCCGTATATTTCCCTTATACGACAGTTTCTTTCCGGCATAAGCCTTGGCAAGATGATTGCACGCTTTTATCATCGCGTCTCCTTCCAGGATGTCCCAATACACGGCAAGTGCGGTCGACCATACGTCGGCCTGCCTGCTTTTGCCGGTCGAAGCGCATAACATCCCGTCCGTATTTGCAAAGGTTCCGGGCAAAACAGTCTTGATTTGCGTTGCTATATCTTTGTATATCGCTGCTTTCTCTTTATGCTTTGTTTTTCCGAAAAGTTCGGACAGTTCCAGCGCTGCACGATATTTCAGCAGGGATGCAAAGCAAAGATCCCCGGTAATGAATATTGCATCGCGGAATCCAAAGTCGACACCGGCAAATGCTTCCGTTGTGAATACCAAAGGACTGCTGTTTCGTACAGGCGGTACTTTAAACGCCAGTTCCAAACGATCTATCAGGCTGACTCCGTTTATCTTTTGCAATAATATCTTTGTGTCGGATGTTTTCTGAACATAACACTTGGCCATGTGGATAAAGAAAAACTGGTCGCAATATGGCGGGAACAATCCATATTGTGAATCCTTGGAACCCTGTTCGTCATCATCGTAAGTTCCCGGATAATAGATTGGCACGCTGTTTTCTACCCGGATGTGGTCGGCAATGGCGCCCGTGGGAACAATCGCATTTTCTCCCTTTGTAATCCGGGTTTGATCGCACTGGGTTTTGGCTGTGAGTAACAACATGTGCCTTTGTTCTTCCCTGTTCATCATTCCTGTTTCCAGGGACATTGCATAATCCCTGATCCAGAATGCCGGGTAAGTATCTCGACCTCCCGGCCTGATCAAAACTCCTCCCGTGCTGTTTACCCCGAACGGATCAGGTAATTTTTGTCCCGGAAAGATACGCGAACTGTTCAATACATCCAGGGTCATCTGTTCCAGAAAATCCAGATCGTCGTGAGTGATTATCCGATCCTGAGCAATGACTGTTCCCACCATGCGTAACAAATAAGTCAACAAGAATATTTTCACTTGTTTAACGATGTGTTTATTCATTCTCTACATCAGTTGGCAACCATGTGCAAATTTTTGAACCATCCCATCCGTCTACCGAAGCATAGTCAACCATACGGATATTTCCACCGGCGGTCGGCACGATAAATTCCATGCGAGTAGCGGCAACCGTGGGCTTGATTTTGGTAACTTCCACTACGCCGTTCTTATCGGCCTTGATGGTAACAGGCTGATTATATCCGGCTTCTATTTTTTCACCACGGGCCAGTACAATTGGTCCCCGGATCACAGCCTGAAAGTTATTACCTTTGGGATTACTTCCGTGCGGCGCATCAATCACATGACAGGTCATATCAAAAGTGATTTCGATACGGTCGCCGGCTTTCCATTTACGTTTGAACGCTGCATATTGCCCGGAAGTTACTGTTTGCATTTTGTCATTGATTTTTACGATCGTCTTTTCACTCCATTTTGGAATACGCAATCTCAATGTGAAAATTTCTTTGTTTTCCGGATTCACCCGAATGATGACGTTTCCCGATTGCGGATAGTCGGTTTTGATATCCAACAGCAGTTTATTTTGAGCCGGCGTATTCATGTTTACTATTCCTTCATTGTAGAGGTTTACTACCGGTCCGGCAGTGGAATTCATCACAGCGATATAGGGAATACAGGCCAGTCCCATCGGGCCGTTGAGGTTGCAACAGGTAACTCTCATGTCGCCGAAATCGGCGCCCCAGCCTCTAATGTCCACTTTTTGCCCATTGAGCAAATTTGAGTAACTGAAACTGTCGCCACTGGGTTTCATGGCGCCCAGCAATCCATTGTAGATGTATTTTTCGATTTCATCCACAGGGTTTGCATCTCCGGAGAGACGCAAAATCTGGCTGCAAAATTTCATCCATGTAACGCCTATGCAGGTTTCCATCATGCGGGTTATATCCGGGTTGGTTTGTTCCAAAGCGATATTATTCCACAGTTCGCACCCGCCATGCAGATGATAAGGCTGGTCTGCCCCTCCGTTACCAATGATGGTGATCTCCCTGGTACGGATATTGTTGTACAGGTTAAGCGCTGTCTGTTTCCACCTGACATCACCAGTAGCACGATAATATTCCACCAGACCTTCGAAAATCGACATCATTTCGTAAGCTTTCGGGTAAAGGCCTGCCATTTGATGAGGAGCCACATTGTTGTAAGCCTGTTCAAAAATGTTGTAGTGTTTCGTCCCTCCGGCCTCAACAATGTACGTGGCAAAATCGAGGAAACGCTGTTGTTGTGTCCAATTGTACAGACGCATGAAAGGTTCAAGCAAAGCGCTGGATTCAATGTTGGAAATTTCATCCAAGCCAATGTTGGCAGCGCTCCACCCCAGATCGACGATTTCCTTTTTGGGCGCTCTCCCCACTTGAGAAATGATGCAATCGGCCTGTTTGATCAGCGATTCCAATACAACCGGATCGGGATTTACCCATTCGTAGTATTCTTCCAGACCAAGCATTACGTATTTACGTTCCCACAGGTCACCGCTGGGGCCATCGGGCTGCCTATCGGGCGATACACAACTGATACTGCCGTTAGCACGTTGCGTGCCAAGCATGTCCTTCACGGTAGCGTCTAAGATATGTTTCAGTTCCGGATCTTGCGTGTACCGGTAAAACATACAACCGGAACGTACCGCCTTACCCCACATTTCACCCAGCGCAATGAAGTCATGTCCATGCCGGAAGAAATCGACAAATTTGGAATAAGGCACTGCAACCTTATTCCACTGCACCATCGAATTTTGGATGTCTTTTTCGAGGTATCCCGACAAATGGATGGAATTGGGGGAAAGCGGGAACAGTTGATCTTTGACTTGCGCCATAAAGGCTGGTGCAAACAATATTTGCAAAATAAGAATATTTATAATATTTATAATGATACGTGATTTCATAAAAAATAATAAAAATAGAAGAATTTATCGACTTATTTTAATCAGGGATTATATAAATTACCGTTTTTCCCATAATTCAACTTTCCTGAAAGCAGTTTCCTGCTGGGAATTGATATTTCCCAGGAAACCCAACGACACATTGGTTTTTTCAGTAATTGTAAATTCAACTGAAAGTGTCGGTTTTGAAGCGGATCCTTCGGTAACTCCGGCAGGTACGGGGACAGAGGCCAATGCCTGGCTGACATTGTCTATATCCGGCAAATCATTTCCCGCAGCAACCGCCACATACGCTTTATTGATAGCATTGGAAGTACTGTAGGCAAAAGCATCGAACCTGTATGTGCCGGCTTCCAGCTCAACGGTTTGGTACAACTTCCCATTAACGATGTCTGTCAAAGGGCTGTAGCCGCCCCATGTCCACATGGTCAAGCTGTTACTTTTCAGGTTATCCACATTCCCGTTTGCGGCAGCGGCCGCATTGGCGATCCAATCCGCTGCCGCATAAAAGCGGTTATCATGAACCATATCGCCTTTAATGAACGGGGCCCCTGGATTTTTCAACATATTGGTAATGTTGGCATAATACGGGATTTTTTCTTCGACCACCTGTACATAAAAAGTGTCGATTGCTGCAGGAACGGGCTTGTACATGGTACTGTAAAACAACGGCTCGCTGATCTTGAAGTCGGGAATTGACGTGATGTTTACCGAATCGGCAACAAATATTGTCCGGTTGTTGCCATTGATGTCCGTATAAGCCAGTTTTACGGCAATTTCGGCATCGTCTGCTTCAAACCATTCCAGCGTAAGTCCTTCATTAACGTCATACACTATGCTTTTCAACGTGCGGTTAACCAGCGCGCTCTCGTATATTGCCCCATAGGCCGATTCTTCCGCTTCGACGGTTATCGAAGAATGGCCGAAATCGTCGTATGAGATTATTTTAAATGCATAAGTGGTTTCTTCCAAATCGGGAATAATGACACGGATGGTGTCGTTGAAATAATCGCTATGCGCATTGATCGCTACGGTAGTCGACTCCTGGATGCCGCCCTGTTCGTAGAATATCTTGCACGAGGTCACCTTGGGATCTACGATGACCCATTCCAGTTGAATCCTGTTTTTTCCGGGGTAGGTTTTCACCGAATCCGCTTTCTGCGGATAGATAATTTCTCCATCGGGCATGTATTTCTTATAATCATCGTATTTAGTACAATACACGCATGCAAAGCACAGAATAATTATTATCCGGTACCATTTTATCTTATTTTTCATTGTTATCGTTTTTATAATTATAATGAAAACTACTTAATACAAACTCTTTGCAGGATTTATTCACCATCCGGATCATCAGACGGCTCGGCTCCCCAGAAGGCAACCTGCATGATATAAAATTCCGGGGCTTTGGTCCACGTCTCTTTCACTTTTATACGAATATACCTGACATACGGCACATCCAGCGAAAATAAAAACTCCTCGCCGTTGATGATGGTCTGCACATCCTCTTCGGAAAGTTGTCCCAACGGCAATTCGGATGGTTTAATAGATTCCGCATCCGTCAAGAGCGTCCACGATTCGTCAAACGATCCGTCAGGGTTGGGATTCATGCTGCCCCAAATTTCAAATTTACGGATATTCCGGTCATTGAATGAACATTCTTGTCCTCTTTGCCAGGATTTGAAGCGGCTAAGTTTTGCGCCTTGTTCCACACCCAGGTCGAAGGTAAACCATTGTGGCCACACATTGATAGAGGTATGAAACCCGGGTTTATCGATATTGGTATTATTCTGAATATCGCCATCCCAGATATGAGGCATTGTCCATCCCCAAGCGGCATTTTGGTCGGATGGAAGATAAATTTCCCTGAATTTTGTTCGATCCAATTGCTTTTCAAACCTGGGAATCAAATCTTTGACTAACGTATCGGTCATATTGTCCCAACGGTCGCGGACATATACGCCAAATTTTGTTTCCTCGGGTTCAAAACCACGCACGGAAACCGAACCCTGTTGCTTTTTCGTATAAACGGTTTCCCCCTGGTTCCAGAAGCCGGTACTGTCCACATAAATCAGGGTTATAGCCAAATCCGCCTCGTTAGGGTTGTCGAAAAATGCGGACGCGCCACCCCAATCCCTGACTAATTCTATATTTTTAAACACCTCCTGGAAATTGGGCGTTAAAGGTTTCGCCCGGACAGATACCGGCTCCGACGCCAACTCGCTCCGGTTTACCGAATAGAGGTTGATCGTATAAACCGAAGTATCGGCAAACCCCTCCATAACGAGGCTGTTCGTATATGACGAAGCTTTTACCCGGCGCAAAACCCCGTTGATCATGCACTCCGCTTTTACATACGAAAGATTTTGCCCGCCTGGCATATCATAGGCTAATTTAACGGAACCCGGAAGGCGTTCGACCCGGATGTTCGATACCTGGCCGGGAATTGTCAAATCGGACGTTGCCGGAACCCGCTCGTTCTCTTCGCTGCATGCCGGTATGAACATCATGCAGGCGATCATTATCGGAATGAAATATTTATATGATTTCATGATTATGATGTTATTTTATTGATGATTACTGAAGTATTACCAGCCCGGATTCTGGTCTAAATTGGGATTGACCGACAAGTTGTATTCCCTGACAGGCCACAGGTAATTTTTCGTGGTGAACTGGGGAGTATAAATATTCCTGACCCGATAATAGGTTGCCGTTTCGCTTTGTTCGATATCCCAACCCTGTATCGGTTTGTTGTGCCATATCTCCTTAGCCCTTTTCCATCGCCTGATTTCCCAGTACCGCTGGCCTTCATTGGCTAATTCAATCAGGCGTTCGCGCTGGATGATATCTCTTAACCCGTCCTGCGTGGTTGGTTTTGCTTTACGCGACGTCCTGGCATATTTGGACCATGATGCTTCAACACCTTCCAGCCCAGCCCTGCTTCTCACCAGGTCAATCCACTGGTATGCTTCCTGCGACGGGCCGTACGCTTCGTTGAGCGCTTCGGAACAAAGCAGGTACAGATCCGCCAAACGAATCACCGGCCATGGATAGTCGACCACCTGGTAACCGCCTCCATCGCCGGGAAGGATAACGTTTTTGTAGTTGGCTAATTTCTTGCAAAAATACCCGGTAACCGAATATCTCGACATAGACCTTTTACCGGCTGCTTCGCCAGCCTTTGCCCGGACATCCCACTGGTCGTCGTTATCGAATTTTCCGGTCCCGTACCACAAGCCGCCATCGAAGGAAAGGTTAGCATAGAACCTTATTTCGCGGTCGAAATGCAGTGTTGCAGTTTGTACCCCTACTTTTATATGGTATTTATCAGCATCGGTTGCAGTTTTCACTTTGTATCTCTCCGCATATTTACCATTCGATTCCCACTCCTGGTCTTCATCAACAGGGACACCGCTGGCCGTATAAAACATTTCGGCAATCCGCAACGGTGGCGCCAGTATTGGCCGTATACCCATGTTGGTGATCTTTGACGGGTCGATAAACGGGGTAGTGACGCTTTGGATTTCATACGATGTGCTGTTGGGGTTTGTCCATACTGCTTCCTTATTGAGGGTATAGTTGTTTTCGGCAACACTGTTCCTGATACTCATCTGGGTGACAATTTCCGGAACCATGTTTTCGCCTACACCCTGCTGGTATTGGTATAAAGCGAATCCTGCCAGGTGACACGTGTCTATGGCATTCCGGCATGCCGTGGCTGCCTTTTCCCATTTTGCCACATCGTAAGCCTGGTTGAAATACGGAATACCATCCTTATCCTTGAAATTGGCATAATCCGTATTTCCATTGAACAGCGGGCTGGCGGCTTCCACCAATACTTTCGCTTTTACAGCCAGCACAACCGGCTGGGTAGCCCTGCCCATTTCCGTCGATTCGTTCTGCAATTTCAACGGGAGGTCGGCCACGGCTTCATTCAGCAGGCTGACGATGTAATCGAAACAGGCATCCACTGGCTCCCTTTTCACCTGTACTTCTTCGACGCTGGCGGATACCGGCAGGTTTTCCCTGATGAGGGGGACAGGGCCATACATCCGTAATAGCCAGTAATGGTAATATGCTTTCAGGAATTTCACCTCGGCAATCCATCGTTTTCTTTCCTGTTCGTACAAGCCGGGAACACCATTCACCTTTTCGAGGAATATGTTGCAATCACGCAATGCAATAAACATGGCTTTACCGTTATTAGCCCCGTCCCAATAGTTCAACTGCGGATTGATGATACCCTGGTTTCCCATGGCGATCTGCTCAAACGGATCGTTATAAAAAAACAGGGGAACCTGCGGATAAGGCACCCAGAATTCGTCACCGATGGTAAATGCCTGGGTGTTGATGCTGGAATGGCTTGGCATATACGAATAACAGGTGAACAGGAACTTTTCGGCCATCGACCGGCTGGTAAAAGCATTGTCGATGGTAGCAACATTGTCGGGTACAACATCGAGATAATCAACACACGAATTGAAAATGCCCGACACGCCAACTAAAATTAAGATTTTTATGTTTTTCATGACTTTCATCGATTAAAATGATACGGTAACTCCGATATTATACGATTTTTGTATTGGGTAACCCAAGCCCTCGCCGCCCATTTCAACATCCCAGAGTTTGAACTTGCTGAAACAAAATAAATTTGTTCCGTTCAGGTAAAACCGGGCATTGGATAAGTGTATTTTTTGCATAAATCTGGAAGGCAGGGTGTAGCCGATTTCTAATGATTTTAACCTCAGGAAGGCTCCGTTGCGCATAAACCAGGTGCTATTGGGCATGATGTTATTACCGATCTGTGTTGTGCTTAAACGTGGCCATAAGGCATACATATCCTGGTTGTCCTCTGACCAATGGCTGTCGGCATAGGCTTTAAGCAGTTGGTTTTCACCACTGAATGGTGATGTTGAACTGGCATTAATCCAAAAACTGGAACGTGCGGATCCCTGGAAAAAACAAGAAAAGTCAATATTCTTATATCCAGCGGAAATACCAAATCCGTAAATAACCTCCGGGCTGGTAGGATACCCGATAGGTACAGCATCAGCATCCGTAATTTTACCGTCCCCGTTTACATCATGGTATTTAATATCCCCCGCCATATAACTGCCGTAGGTTTGTACCGGGGAATTCGTCACATCCGGTTCATCAATAAATAGCCGTTCGGCAATCAATCCGGTCAGTTGCGAAAGCGGTAATCCTACATGTTGCCGGTATGACTCCTTGTATTTAGGTTCTTCGTATACAAGGAATTCGCTAGTGGCATATGTGAAATTTACCCGGGCTTTCAGCCAGTACGATGACCCAATAGTGGTCGAGAAATCAAGCGATCCGTCAATCCCGTGAGATTTTGCCTCTCCCACGTTAGCTCTTTCAGTGGCAGTTAATCCCATTGTGGTCGGAATTGATGCTCTGTCCATCAGTATATTTCCCCGGTGTTCGCGAAAATAGTCTGCTTCCATCGAAAACTTGTCAAATAATCCGAACTCAAAACCGATATTGGTTTTCCGGGCAACTTCCCAGGTAATATTTTCATTGGAATTCCGGTTAACCTGGACACCGTCGCGGTAATAATAGCTGCCCGGAACACCAAACTGTGCACCGCGTGCGCCACTGTTCATGTTAACATTCGACAGGTAGTAAAAACGGTCGTAATCGCTGCCAATGGCATCGTTCCCCACGAATCCGTAAGTTGCCCTTAATTTCAGTTTCGAAATGGCGTCTACCTGCCAGAAATCTTCCTTCGAAATTGTCCAGGCAACACCTGCCGACGGGAAAAAACCATAACGGTGCGTTTTGTAGAAACGCTCGCTCCCGTTGTACCCAAAGTTGAACTCCCCGTAATATTTATCCCTGTACGAATAGGTGGCGCGTCCCGATAAACCAAGGTTCCGGTGCGGCAGGGACAATTGCAGGTCGCCCGCATTCCCCGTCAGGGAATTACGCGTGGTAAACACCAGCATTCCACTAATGGTGTGCCGTTCGGCAAACGTCCGGTTATAATTTCCCATGATTTCGATATAGGTTGAAGACATCACCTCTTTTGTACCTTCTCTGTACCCGAGGTATTCCGTTCCATCGGTTTCGTTGAGAGGCGCCAGTGTGTATATGTCGGTCAGCCTGTCGTAATAGCCGATGTTATAAAAAAACGGGTTATAGAAGCGCACCACATCAAAAAACGAATAACGCGATGTATTGAACAATCCCCTGAGTGACAATCCCTCGACGACAAAGGAAAAATCCTGTTCCAATTCGAACTGTGCATCAATTTTGGTCCGCGAATAATCCTTGTATCCTTTTACCATCTCAGCATAAGGATTAATATAATTTGCATTGCCGTAGTTGCCGAACAGGATATGGTTGGTTGTGGCATTGGCGGCATCGGGTGCATAATATGGCGGGAACAGCACCGGGTTGGCATGCATCACTTGCCTGTACACTTCGGTACCGCCATTGACCGGCCCGGTGTAATCGTCAAAAGAACCGGTAAGGCGAAGGGCTGCCTCAGTGGTTTTGGTCAGATTGAAATTGATATTCGACCGGAATGAATAAGTTCTTAATTTGATGTTGCTGTTGAAATTATTCCGTTTGTCCACTTTCAGGTTGCCATTGTCCTGGTTTACGGTGGCTGCCAGATAATAACGCGCTACCTTTCCTCCTCCGCTGGCATTCAGGTTTAATCTTTGCGAACTGGCAAAATCCCTGAACATCTCGTTTTGCCAATCGGTAGCAGGATATACATACTTGTTGGTTCCAGCAACCGTATTGTCGATTTTTGTTCTTGAATAGGGCAACGTCCCGATAGGATCGCGGGTAAGCACCGCTTCGTTTCCCAGCCTCATATAAGTGATCGGGTCGGCCAGTTCAATATTCTTCGCAGGCATGGTGAATGCGTTTTCGAAACGTACCGAAATGTTGATCTGCCCTTCCGAACCTTCCTTGGTAGTGATGGCAATCACTCCGTTTGCACCGCGTGCGCCATACACTGCTGTGGACGTAGCATCTTTCATGATGGAGAAATTTGCAATATCGTCGGGTTGCATGCGCGCCAGGTCTGTTTTGGTAACTTCGATACCATCAATGAGGATCAACGGGTCTTTTTTGTATCCGAATGTGGTAACCCCGCGGATAAAGAAGTCGGCGTTATCCGCACCCGGTTCGCCGCTGCGCTGGTACGAAATCATCCCGGCGATGTTCCCTGCCAGCATGGCAGTTACGTTACTTGACGATACTTTTTTCAGGTCGGCAGTATTGATGGAAACAACCGAACCAACCAGGTCTTCTTTCTTCTGTTTTCCGAAACCAACTACTACAACTTCGCCGATATCGGTTGTTTCTTCGGATAAGGTTATGGCAATAATCCGGCGGTTTCCGACCACCGTTTCCTGCATTTTGTAGCCAATGAACCGGAACTGTAACACCGATGTGTCACTGGGTACTGTGAGAGTAAATTCCCCATTGATATCGGTAGTCGTACCTTTCGTTGTTCCTTTGATGATTACGTTAACCCCGGGCATTAACACGCCCGAATTGTCCGAAACCGTACCTGTGATCTTGATATCTTTCTGTACAAAAACACTTTGAACAGATGCTGTTATTTTCTCTTTTTTATATATAACAATACGATTCTCCTTTACAGTATAAGATATATTCCTGGAAATTAGCATATTGTTTAATACTTCAAATACGGTTTTATTCCGGACTTCCACCGTTACCTTTTGGTTCAAGTCTACATCCGAACTTCTCACCAGAAACGAATATTCACTTTGCGCTTCAATGGCTTCAAACACTTTCTTTATGCTTACATCATGCATATTCAGTGTCAGCTTAGCATCCTGTGAAGCAGCAAATAGAGACAGCGAACACATGGAAAAAGACAGCAGGTAAATCTTTAAATATTTCAAAAAATGGTATTTTGTATCTATTTTTTTCATGACTGATACATTAATTAATTAATGATGACAATTGTTTTATCTCTTAACACATTGCCAATAGCAAGGCAGGTGTACAAAGGGTCTGGGTCAGGATGTGTCCATGGGATTGTGTTTTGAGGATTATTTATTGAATACGGTTAGTGTATTATTGTCTGAAAATGACCACCGGAAACGGTTATCAATATCTATAGTTTTCAGAATATGCAGTATTCCGCTTGATTTATCAAACGATCCGTAAAATCTTTCCTTTTTCAATATTTCCGAGTTTATATGGATCGTAATATCATAAATCCGTTCCAAATGCTTGGCTAATATTTCGAAAGATTCGTCGGCAAAATATATTTTACCGTTTACCCATCCGGCGTATTTAGCTGCGTCCACACGGTGCAGGTTTGTTTTTCCGCTTTCCTTGTTATAAGTCAATTGCTGGTCCGGCAGCAAAGCGATCGTTTCATTGTTTGCCAACTGCTCTACCGTTGTTTTTCCTTCCAGCAGGGTTATTTCAACTAAGGGGTCTTCTTCGTAAGCTTTCACAGTTAAAATAGTGCCCAAAACAACTGCATCAATCTCTTTGGTCTTTATCCTGAACGGGTTCATACTGTCTGATTTTACTTCGAATAAAGCTTCTCCCTCCAGAAACACTGTCCGGTTGTCATTACCAAAATTGTTTTGGTAAGTCAGCCGGCTACCGGCATTAAGCCACGCAGTTGAACCATCGGGCAAGCGGAGTTTGGAACGTGATCCGTTGGGGACGATTGTTTCTGTATATAACCCATGATTATCGACAGGAACAAACTTATTGAAATATAAAACCGAAGCAAAGCCAATAGCTACACCCAGCACAAAGATGGCGGCGATGCGTCCGAGCGTCGTCCAGATACGCCGGTGGGGTTTCTCCAGTCTGCTGATCAATCTGTTTAAAACATTCAGATGCACTGTATTTTTATCATCTGCTATATCCTGAAGTTGTTGTAATGCCCATATTTCGCAGCATTCTTTGTAATGTGCCTTATGTTCCTCCGATTCCTTCAACCACGAAAGAATCATATCCTGTTCTTCAGGACTGGCTGTTCCCGAAAAATATGCACGCAATAACAGGTCTATAAATCGATTATCCACAATGAAGTGTTTTATATAATATAAATACACGCATGGAACAGAAAAAGGTGAAAAAGGGTTAATCATATTTTAAAAAAATATGATCAGTTGAATGCAGGTAGTTAAATATTAGTGGGATGTATTCTTTAAAAAACGAAGAATATCAAAATGAATTTGTCTTTAAGCGTGATTCGTAACTTGGAAAAAGCGATTCGTAATTGTGTCTTGATCGTATTTTCGCTCACGTTAAGCGCTTCAGATATCTCTTTGTATGTTTTTTCCTCGAAGTGATTCATGACAAAAATCCGTCGACACTGGGGAGGCAACTTCTTAATAGCGTCTTCGATCAAGCGGGTCGTCTCCTGCCGGTCTACATAGTTGAACGGGTGTTCGCTGTCAAGAATGAAGTTTTCCTGGCAGTCGAGCATCTGAATTTTGATGCTGTTTTTCAATTTTTCCTGTGCCTTCAGGTACCGGATATGATTCAGGCTCTTATTCCGTATAACCTTCAAAAGATACGGCCTGACGGAAGTATGAATATTAGCCCTGTTTTCCCATATCGCAACAAATGATTCGGTAACTATGTCTTCGGCTGCATGGAGATCATGGACGAATGTTACAGCTATGGCGCAGGCCCATTCATAGTGGCTCTCAAAGAGTTTATTGAAGGAATTTATATCCCCGATAACCAAAGGCCGTCCAACAGAATCATCCATTAATTTTCATCAAAAAGAATTGATGCAAATGTAGTGATTTATTTTATTTATTTTGAAAACAGCTATTTCCCAATTTTTTAACGGATACATTCCAAAATGTCGTTTTTCTCATGTGAATCCTATACGAGGTTTTGGTTTGAGGACGGCGGTTATACTTCATTTATCAATATTAAATTCTTCAAATCCGTATATTTCGGTAGATATTTCGCCTTGCCATCCCGCAATGAAGTTCATGGAACAATGTACCCTGATAAAGTCGATCCCTTTCAGTTTTACCGGGTTCCCGTTCTTATCCACGGCCCACTCCAGTTTTATCTTCGAGCAGTCCTGGCTTTCCGAACAATTGTCGACGTAACCGTATTCAAAGGACGTGCTCGTCCAGTAGGCGCCGTCTCCAAAGGTGTCGTAAACATTCTCTTCGGTTAACCTTGTCCCTTTCAACGTATAACTGTTTTTAGGGAGCCATCCGGGAAAATAGCTTTGTCCGTGGTAGTCGTTTTGTGCAATCTTGCCTGTTCCGCCTTTATTGTCGCGCCATGTGACGAGCATAGGGTTTGTTTGCGCCAGCGTGTACGTAATTTCGTAATCTTTGACAGTTGAGGGATCGTTGTATGCCGACCCTGCTATCTCAAACCATTCATCGTCGGGTAAACCGTTGCCGTTGGCATCGTACGAAACCATGATTACTCCGGGTTCCGCCCATGTGGGTAAGGCGTTTCCTTTGATGCGGAAGTCGTATTCGTCTTCGGTATTCACCAGCACATGATCAAAGCCCATGACAACGTAGCCGCCGAATCCTCCCAGCGAGATACCGTTCCTGTTTCTAATGGCGGTCAATGCTTTCGCATTCATTGCCTCTTGAGTGTCGCCATCCTTCCATTCGGGCATTACGCCGGCATACTGCCCCGGCGCAGGGAGGAAGTCAAACACGTTGGTTACATTGTTTTCACAGGTTTTTTGACGGATAACAACAGGTATTTCTTCGATGCTTATGCCATGCACGTTATTTGCGGCAAGCCGGAAAATATAATTGCCGGGAACGGTCATCACGTGTACCGGATCGGCTTCGCCGGAAATTGCCTGGCCGTTCACCGACCAGGCGACGGCATCGGCGCCGGTTATTTCCGTGTGGATGCATATCCACTGGCGGACGTCGAAGGCAAATCCGTCGGAGGGTTTATCGAGAACCGTAATCAGTGGAAGCGCCCCGTCTCCGTTTTGCGTAACGGGAACGACCTTGTTGGCAACGGGTTTATCGCAAGTAACAGCGATTTCCGCAGTACGCAGCCTCTCATTTTTGTTTTCGTCGATTTCCAATTTCAACGTATTGTTATCGCTGGAAACCACCCGTAACCAGGTTTCGCTGACGGAATACCGGTAATCGATATTGGCGGTTATTCCTATATATACAGTCGTTTTCCCTGCGGCTGCTATGATTTCCTGTTTCGATACCAAAATGCTCGGTTCCGATCCCAATTGCTCCAGCGTTATCTCCACAGGCCGAATATCTTTGGCAGAGATCGTTATTTTGCCTGTACAGGCGGTTGTCGACAGGTTATTTTCTGCGGTTACAACAATTTCGGCATCACCTTTTCCTTCGGTATTTGAGACTTGCCAGCGAGCCGGGCGCTCAATCGTCCAGGCCGTGTTGGAGGTGATGTTGAAACTCTTTTGCCCGCCTTCGCTCGTGAAATTGAGTGCAGTAAGATCAACGGACAGGATTGCTGCATTTTTGTCTTCGTCCCTGCACGAAAACAAAAGACAGGTTACTGTGAACAAACAAAATATTCTCTTCATAACAAATTAAAAATTATTGACAACGCGTTCTATTTGCCGGGTTCCAGCATATCCAGGTTTTGCAATGCTTTCCGGGTAAAAGCCATATGAGCCGGTATATCCCCGGTAACCACCGACCATCTCCGCTTTCCGTAGCGGTCAAAACAGTACAGGACACCCGGGTTTACACGATCCCTGGCATCGGTTACATAAATATCCCTGTTTTCGGGATGAATGGCAATTCCATAAGGGAAGACGATTTGCTGTTCCGTACCGTCGGTGATGAAGTTGCGGGACACAACCGTTTGTGTTTTGGTGTTGACAATGGCATAGGTAATCGTATTCTTCCGGGTGACAGAGCTCCATTCCACGCTGCATACATACATGGAATCCCCGCCGGCTGCCATGTTGTTGCATGGCAAATCGAGGCTCTTGCTCACCGCGTCGTTCCTGTCGATGATGTATGTGTTTGACGGGATATCCCTGGCGTCGCCGCGCGAACTGACATAGATGTTACTGTCGCTGTCTAATTTCATGCGGTGCGGGTTAATACCTACCGTGATCCGCTTCTGCTCCCTGGTAAAATCATTCAGGTCGATCACCGAAACGGTATTGTCGTAGTTGGGCGCGCGATAACCGCCGGAGTTGGCCACATAGAGTTTTTTGCCGCGTATCGCCATTTCTTCGGGTTGATACCCGACGGTAACACGCCCCACTTCCGTCATGGTCGCGGTGTCGACTTTCACCACGCAACCGGGCGGCGCATCGGGCGTTACGTGTACCGGACCGTTATATGAGCTCACATAGGCGTATCCCTCGTCGAAAACGATATCGCGGAGATTGGGAAGAGAGGGAATGGTGATGGTGGAAACGTGTTTTGCGGTATTGACATCCATCACTTCAACGTAGCCCGACACGTTGATCACAGCGTACAGCTTTCCCCCGTATACCTTAATGCCGTTGCCCACATCGCCCAGTTCATGCACCACATTCGGGTTAATGGCCGGGTAGATATTTTGATAATACTTGCCCAAGTCGCTGTCGAAATAGTCGATGGATGCCTTGTTGCTACCCATATTGGCTTCGTTGAGCAGGAAGAATCCTTTCACCGGGCTGCTTTCGCCGGGAGTTACGGGAATGACACCGGGCGGAATAATTTCTTCCTCATCGCCCCTGCACGATATGAAAAGGGTTGCGGATACAAGGAAGAAAACGTACCGAAATTTATAGCGTCTTTTGAACATGACAGGTTTTTTACTTAGCACAACAGTACTTAAAAAATGAAATTGAATATGAATTTAAAATTTGTTCCGGGCATAGGGTAATTCTTAACCACATCGTAAGCCTGGTTCATCAGGTTATTGACTTCTACGGCGGCCTTAAACTGCAGCTTATCCCACCGGAACAGCTTACTGACAGCAAGGTCGTGCGTATACCATTCCAATACCTTATTTTCCGGTATATTGGAACTTTCCGAATATCGCTTGCCGGTATAAATAAAGCTATATGAAAGATCCCATGTCTTATAGCCCGCACTGAACAAACCTGACCCGCTATGCCGGGGGATATAGGAAATTTGACCTTTATAGGAAATCGTATCGCTTAAAACCTTCATCGGAGTGTAATCCTGAGCTTTTTGATACGTGCAGGTCACTCTCCCCGTCAGTTTAATATCTTCCCCTACGCGGCTTTCCACACCAAGTGCAACATCGATTCCCCGAATCTTCGCCACCCCGATATTCATCATGGTCCACCTGAAATTTGCGCCTCCCGGCCGTGCCAGTATCTTATCCCGGACATGGTTATAATACACGTCGACATGGCCGTTGATATCGAAATTTTTACCAATATTCCTGGAATACATCACCCCGATATCGAATTGTTTGGCATGTTCGGGCTTGAGAAATGAAGGCGAGCCGCCTGTATGAGTCAGGTATATTTCGCTGAAGGCCGGCATGCGGAAAGCATCCTTATAAAAGGCGCGCAGGTAGAGGCGCTCTTGAGGCCAGGGTTGCCACGATGCTGAAATCGTGGGAGTGTAGCGCGCCCAATCCTGTTGAACGGTGGTTTCCCGGCGGGTTGACTCATGTACGAAGGTAGCCAGCAAACTTGCCTGTACAGTCAGCCGCGGCCAGTTGAAGGAGGTAGCTGCAACAGCCCATCCGGTATGCCGTTGGGGATATATGAACTGATCCACATCCGAATCCATTTTGTTCCACTGATAATCAACGGATATATTGGCGGACCAAAAGGGAAGGATGCTGATCATGTTGGCGGACGACAGGTATACATCATGAATTTTGTATTGATTGCCCGACAGGATTGTGCCGGGAACGTAATAAATATAGTCCCAGGCATATTTGCCGGTCAACTGTGTGCTGTAGTTTGTGGAAATCTGTTTTTTCAGGAACGACTGGAAAAAGAAATTACGGTCGGTTTGCCGGTCTTCATGCTTCAATTCGCCGGAGTTCTTGACGACAGCGCCCGGATAACCCCGTTCGGAACTGTAATAATAAAGGCGTGTTTTCCATTCCCCGCCTTTCAACTTCCCAAATAAGGCCTGTTCGATCCGGAAAATCTCGATATCCCCGTTCTTCCTGATCTCGGTGGTATCATAACCGCCCCTGTCGTCGATCGTGTTGTTCACTTTATACCTGAATTTATATTCTCCGGACGATTTGGTATATTCCATGTTCAGGGACGATTTGAGGCCTTTGGAAATTTGACGCTCCCATAACAGCGAGGGATTGATCAGATCGAAGGAACCGGTTTTGAAAGTGATTTTCGTGTTGTTCTTTTTGCTTTCTGCGAAGCGGGGCGTCCGTGCAGTCAGGTAAATAGAACTTGCCGAAGCGAAGTCTTTAGCCGACTGTAACAAAGAATTTTTCTGGCCATTGTAGAGGGAGACCGCCTCCATGTTGTCAAGTGAAAACCGTCCCAAGTCTACCACGCCGTTTTGAGCGTTTCCTATCTCGATACCGTCGTAAAATACCCCCACATGCTGGCTTCCCATGCTGCGGATGTTCACTGTCTTCAATCCGCCGATGCCGCCGTAATCCTTTAACTGTACCCCGGAAAAATACCGCAACGCATCAGCCACCGAATGGTTGCTCAGCCGTTCGAGTACTTTTCCGTCCAGACGCTGCACGGGGACCGCTTCACGGTGAATACGCCCGGCCGACACGGTGACTTCCCGAATTTCGTAAACCCGTGTGGTATCGACGGCTTGCCCGTTCGCTTGTACCATAGACAGGAACACCAGTACAACAGGGATTATCCGCCTGCATATTCCTCCTGAAAATCGAAAATGAAAATACCTTTTTATCATTGGCGCCTCATCTAAGCTCTACCCCGCGAAAGCTATGAATAATCAATGTTCTGGCAGGTCTTCTGACTTACTCCTTCTTTGAGCGGCCTTCCCAGGAATAATGAAGAATTATTTCCCTCCATTCCCAGTGGATTCTGAGTATTGCCCAAGTATTTTGCCGGAGATTACAGCAGCGGGTCTGTTCAGGATTTACACCTGATTCCCTTTTCACGGATCATTTCGGATGAAATGCCCGCACCAAAACTCCGGTAAAAGTATTGATTTTTTTTGATGTTTTTATTGTCTGTATTATTTACTGTCGGAAAGTTCCTGTGCCTTTACGTAATCCTGCAAACTGTCAAATGCGTTGTCTATCATTGTTGTATGTCCTGATTTTCTGCGAGCAATGACTCCCCGACGGTGGCAGGAAGTGATTTCCTGCGAGCAATAACTCCCGACGGCGGCGGGAAGTTTTTGTAAGTGGTGATCAATGAATTACAAATAAATATTTGAATTGTACCCCCACATAAAATTTTACCGGACAGCAGTTTTATTTTATATGTACGGGGAACAAGATGAAATTATTGAAATTCACTGCGGCTTGTAATATTTCATAGCCTCGGCCATGCCTGCCTGCAGGTCGTTGATACGCTTGCTGTCCGACGGGTGAGTGGAAAGAAACTGCGGAGTGGCGCTACCACCCGAAGCCGCCTTCATCCTTTGCCAGAACTTGGGCGCTTCGCCGGGATCGTACCCGGCCATGGCCATAAAGATCAGCCCCATCTTGTCGGCTTCCGACTCGTGCAGCCGGCTGTACGGCAAGATTCCAAAGACTTGCGAACCTGCGCCATAAACGGACAGGGCCAATTGTTGCGTTTGTTCGGATTTTTGCGACAATGCTGTTGAAAGCGCGGTACCGCCCATCTGTACCACCAGTTCCTGGCTCATCCGCTCGCCGCTGTGGTTCGCCACTGCATGGGCTATCTCGTGTCCCATAACCACGGCCACGCCTGCATCATCCTGGCAGATGGGCAGGATACCCGTGTAGAACGCCACTTTACCACCAGGCATGCACCAGGCGTTTACGGTGTTAGAATCGTCAATCAGATTAAATTCCCACTGGAAACCGCTGATAGCCGACGACATGTTCTTTTCCGCCATGTACTGTTCCACCGCTTTACTGATGCGTGCTCCTACGCGTTTGATCATGGCCGTCTGTTCGGCATTGGTCGATAGTTTGCTCGCATCAAGCGTTTCCTTGTAGGATGCTACCGCCATGGTATTCATTTCGGACGCCGACACGATCGACAATTGCCTGCGACCGGTTACGGGAACGCTGCTGCATCCATACCATAATGAAACAAAGATGGCTGCAAATAAGATATTTTTCATTGCTTTATGTTTATTGTTGTTATTTATTGACACTTACTCTCTTTCGAATATCTCGAATCGACCGCAAAGTTAGTTATTTTCTATTTTATACATTCGACAATTGAAACAGGATGCTACCCGATTTGTAACCTTTTTTATTTATTCCCGTATACCTTTAATGAAATAAATAATGATTTTAAAGTTGTAGCCATGAAAAAGTTTCGTTTATTGATGATTTTTGCTGCGGTGCTTGCCTGCATTGCGTTGATGTTGGTATAACGAATTTTATTCCCGCAGTATTATCCCGCAATACCAAAGCGGGTATGATGTTGTAACAGCGACATTATACCCGCTTTTCATTTTTTTTGTCAAAAAATCAGGTTTGACACTTTAGTTTCCGCATTATTTTTATTTAATTTGCGCAAACGATTAAATTAAAACAAACCAAAATATCAATCATCATCATGAAAAATAGCCATAACGTATCGCGCAGGGGGTTTCTGAAAACTGCAACTGTTAGCGCTGTCGGGGCTTTTGCTGTTCCTGTCGTTGTGCCTTCGTCTGTGTTTGGCGCCGGCGCTCCCAGCAACCGCATCAACATCGGAGCCATCGGGTGCGGTCGAATTTCGCGCGAACATGACATGCCCGGCGTATGGAAGGCTGATTATGCCCGGATCATAGCTGTGTGCGACCTTGATTCCAAACGTCTTGACGATGCTAAAAAACACGTGAATGACTACTATGCCAAAAAGCTGGGAAAACCTTATGATGATGTCCGCACATACGGCAATTATTTGGAATTACTGGAAAATAAGGATATTGATGCAGTGCTGATCAGTACGCCGGACCATCAGCATGCAAAACTAGCCATTGATGCAGTGTATGCATGCAAGGACGTATACTTGCAAAAACCCGCATCGCTCACTATTTCGGAGGGGCGAGCCATGAGTAATGCGGTAAACAGTACAGGGCGTATCTTCCAGATTGGCAGCCAGCAGCGTTCGATGTCGCAGTTCCGCATTGCTTGTGAGTTGGTACGAAACGGACGTATCGGGCAACTGAAAACCATCGAAGTACGTCTTCCGGGCGATCCTGCCGGCGGTAAAACCGAAGAAATACCTGTACCGGCAAATCTGGATTACGATGCCTGGCTTGGGCAGACGCCTTGGGTATATTATACGTCGGACAGGGTGCATCCGCAGCATGATTACAGTCGTCCAGGCTGGTTGCGTTGCGAACAGTTCGGCGCCGGGATGATTACCGGTTGGGGAGCCCACCATTTTGATATTGCTCATTGGGCGATGGATACGGAATATACCGGTCCGATTGAGATATCGGCCAAGGCTGATTTTCCAGCTCTCGGCACAGGACTGTGGAATGTCCATGGCAAATTCCAGTCGGAAATGTTGTATGCCAACGGGGTACGAGTGTACGGCATGGAAGACAGCCGGGAAAAACCCAACGGGGTACTCTTTACCGGTACCGATGGCTGGATTTTCGTCTGTCGCGGTAACTACACCGCTTCGGCTAACGACCCGAAGACGGCCGGCTCATCGAAAGCGCTACAAGCCAGCGACCCGAAAATACTGGCATGGAAACCGGGCCCGAATGACATACAACTCGAAGTAAGCGCCGATCATCATATAAACTGGCTGGAAGCTGTACGTTCGCACAAGCAGCCGATCACCAATGCCGAGATCGCGCATCGCTCGTGCTCCGTATGTTTGCTTCAGCATATCGCCATGAAGCTGCCCCGTAAACTATACTGGGATCCGACCCGCGAACGTTTCAAAAACGACGACGAGGCAAATGCCATGTTAGCGAGAGCGCAGAGGTATCCGCATAATATTTAGTACCCCTGCCCGCCCCTACCCCGGCTGTTACTCACTGATGTTCGTGAGATCGCTTCGCTTGATTCCTCATGCGGACAGGTGTGCTATTCAATGGCAGTAAAGATGACCACTTTTCTCATTTTCATTTTGCAATTCTAAAAGCTTCATGATCATCTCTTCCGACTTGTCCGCCCATTCCTTAAACTTATTGTTATGTACAGGTTTCGAAATCTTTTCCAACAATGGATTCAAATCGAACGACTCGGCTGTTATCACGCCGGCATGTGCGGCATAGTCGGCATTCAACTGCTGCTCGCCATGTGCAGGAACTACTAATATGGGTTTTCCCAGATATAAGGCTTCGCACACAGCCTCTATTCCTGCTGTTCCGAAAAAAGCCGAACAATTGCCCAACATTTTGGTGAACAGTTGATAATTCAACCGATGATAGGTCAAATTAGGATGAACCGTATATGTTCCCGGAGCATCCGGCTTGTCCCAAAAGACATGCACCTCGGTTTCGGTATGCCGTGCATGCCATTGCGTGATTTCATCCGCAAAACCGTGATTGAGGATATATCCCAAAAGAAAAGGCTGCGTTTGGGACTGCAAATTCAACACATCGCTTCGTAACAGGGGAGGCGCTACGAAGAGTTTTTCCCGGGGGACATCCGGTATCTGTGCATACGAGAGCGCCAGGCATTTACTGGCACGCAACCGGCAAATCCGTGTATATAACCGGAGCAAACGGTGCGTGAAAGTTAGACGGCGCGAAAACACAAACGCGGGGTGTATAAACATAAACTGATGCGCCACACAAATCACCGGAACAGATATCTTGTAGCGCCAGCAAGCCAACCCGACGAGCATCTCGTAGAAATTGACCACCAGGTCCGGTTGCATCTCGTCGATACGGCGTGCAATAAACCGGATACTGCTAAAATATGCCTTCCTGCATTTCCATCGCAAGTTATAAGCAATGCTCCGGTAAATCCTGAAATGTTTGTTGTCGGGTGTTTTCAGGAAATTAGGACTCGCAAAGGCTTGTACAGGCGCCTGGATTTGCTCATGAAAAAAACCGGGCGCCTGACGCATCTCGCTACAGCCTACCAGCGCTTCCACAACCCGGTGTCCATTCCTTCGCAGCATATCAGCCAGGGCTATGGCCTGGGTCATGTGGCCGCGTCCCTCTCCCTGGATGACAAACAGAATGTTCATAACGTCGGAACGTTCTAACGTCATAAGCGGTTTAACGCTTAAACGTGTCAAATATCCATTTTGTCGACTTTTCCCATTGTTCGGGATAGGTCCAGTGTCCGGTTTCTTCCGCCAGATATAATGTACGTGGCGCTTTGATCACATTGTAAGCCGAATACATGGATGTGGGCGGACAGGTTACATCATTGTATCCCCACGAATAAAAGCCGGCAACCTTTATTTGGCGGGCAAAGTTAACCACATCGTAGTATTTGGATGTTTCCACTTTTGCAGGGGTATTATGTGTTGGGTCATTGAACATGTGCGGCCATCCTCCTGCACGTCCGTTCAAATAGCCTGTAAGATCGCAAAGAGCAGGATAAAATGACACCAAGCCTTTGATGCGGCTATCCAACCCGGCGGTAACAATGGCCAAAGCACCTCCCTGGCTACCTCCCGACACAACAACATTGGAGCCGTCAAATTCGGAAAGGCTGAAAATAAAATCGACTGCACGCACACAGCCCAGGTACACGCGCTTGTAGTAATAACGGTCCTTATTGTCGAGGTTATAGGTAAAATAGCCGTTCAGCGCTCCTCTGCCCAAGTCTGTATAAACGCCGGGCTCCATTGTTACCGGAAGGCCGTGGATACCGATTTCAAGAGTGATGGCATCTTTTTCGGCATTGGCAACATCGCCGTAGTAAGGGCGGACACCCGCTCCCGGCACTTTCAATATGGCGGGATACTTGCCCGGAGCTTTCGGCACACACAGGATGCCATACAACCTGATATTCTGGTAGTTTTGAATATTCACATGGTATACATTCACCTTGCCGGTGCAACGTTCGGGAAGCAGGGTCATGCGCGCATCCAGCGGAATATCGGCAAGTTCGGATTTGGCTTTATCCCAGAACTGTACAAAATCGGCCGGCAGGGCAGTTGTCGGTTGTATGGTTTCGGGACTAAAAGCAGCCGTCGCCAGGCCTTCGTAATTTTTCCCCTCGTATTTGGCATATACACGGCAACGCAGAAAACCGGCTGTTTTCATCGTACCTGCGTCAATGACGGTTTTCCCGTCTTTAAGTGTTTGCTTGTCCCTTTTCACAGGAGGCAGCATCTCGGGTCCGGCTTCATAACTGATTTCGACATTCGGCAACAGCACATCGTTTTTTGTAACCGTCACATCGAATTTGGCGGTTTCGTCGAGTTTGTATACCCAGTCGGCATGTTGAGGCGCAATATTCACCTTGATGAGTTTCTCGCCCGGCTGAGCCATAGCTGCCGAACAAATGACGAGTCCCGCCAATAAACCGATAAATGTTCTTCTTGTCTTCATGATATTTTGATTCAAAAGATTTAAGGTTGAAATTGAGATTTAAGTTCGTTCAAATGTAATGTTTTTTATAATATCCTAACAAATATTGTCAGGATATTTATTTTTGACCGGATCTATATCGTAACGCCGCCGGCCAACCACGGAGAAAAGCGATCCCATGATCAGGTTCAGGACGAACACGTTGCCAAGGATGCGGTATGACGAGTTGCTTTTGTATGAGAAACCGACAAGATCATGACTTTACATTCA
>JAISDP010000324.1 GCA_031264715.1 Bacteroidales bacterium | reverse complement strand
TCTTTGCCACACGCGCACACCGGCGACCTTTCCCGTAAGCATGTTCTGGACGTTTTCGTTTTTGGTTTTCACGATCTCCGTACCTTTTATTGAGGCCACAGCGCCGGTCAGCGTTGCTTTCTTTTGTGTGCCGTATCCCACCACCACTATTTCCTCAAGTTCCGTGGCATCCTCGCTCAGGCTTACGTCGATGTTTTTCTGGTCGCCCACCGTAATTTCCCGGGTAACATAACCGATAAACGAAAATGACAGGATGGCTGTCCGGTCAGGCACCGTAATCGAATATTTACCGTCCATATCGCTTACTACACCCGTAACGGTTCCCTTAATGGTAACATTTGCTCCCGGCAACACTTCTCCTGCAAGGTCGGTAACAATCCCGGCAACGGTAATACCCTGCTGCTGTTGCCGTTTTTGGGGCGATGTTTCGGTTTCACCCGTTTCAAAAGGCGGAACTACCGTATAAGTGTCATTAACCTTATAAAAATGGAGGCGGGTTTGTTGCGAAATTTGGGTAAGCGCCTGTTGTAAGGTTACATTCTCCATACGGATGGTAACATGGTTGATCTTTGACAAGTGCGACTCATCATAGAAAAAGCTGTACCCGGTTTGCCTGTTCAATGCCTCGATGACCGAAATGACCGAAGCATCCGTAAATGAAAGACGGATATCCTTCTCGTTTTTTTCCTGGGATAACATCTCTCCTGCTGTTGCTATGCTTAATGTAAAGCAATATAATATAAATAAGAACGTAAAACGCATGATAAATACTTTTAAATGCATTATTTTTGTATTGTTTTAGTGATGAAACAAAATCATTAAAATTGCCTCTCTGCCTTGCCGCTTTAGCACGCCAATACTTGAACGGACGGGTGGAGGGAAACATAAGGCGGTTCCGGCTAACGGCGACCGCTTTTTTGTGTGCTATCCGGTTTTATTCATAAGCATATAATGTTAAGGTTTCGTAAACTTGTTTTGATATAAAATAATTTTATTATATTCCTTCCGACTCCTGATTCCGGTTGAACGGGTAATGGAGGTCAACACAGCATCAATAGTTTTATTGTCATGTTCGCCCGAAATCAGGTTGTTATATTCTCCTTCGGCCAGTTCAAGGTTCAATTGCGGGTAGTGGCGGTTGAGGACATTCACCACTTCGCGGAGAGGCGTCCTGTGGAAAAACAGTTTACCTTCGGCCCACAACAGGTATTTACCGGCATCAACAGTCAGTTTTTCAAAGTTACCCGTGTTCCTGTTGACTTTCAGCTGTTCATTCTGTTCCAGTATGGCCTGGCCATCCGTCAAATCAACCATTACTTTCCCGGAAATCACCGAAACTGTCGCATAGCGGTCTTCCCGGTATGCCATTACATCAAATGCGGTACCAAGCACCCTGACAGTCGAAACGTCGGTTTTAACTACGAATGGCTGATCCGGATTCCGTGTTACATCAAACGAGGCTTCGCCCTGCAGTTCAACCACCCGCTCGCCGGTTGCAAATACCGCGGGATACCTGATTGTACTGTTGGCATTGAGTACCACCCGGGAGTTATCAGGAAGCGTAACCGTCTTTATTTCACCACGGTTTGCGGTGGCTTCGACATATTGAATTACAGGTTCCGGTTCAGGTTTGCGGTTCAAGGTGTAATAAACCAGGGGAACCATGACCGCGCACAACATAACCATCGTATACAAAATACGGGATTGCCTGCGGCGCTTCACCTGGGGCTGCGCCGGCCTCATCCGCCGGTTCGGGTACTTCTGTTCGTACAAGACAAGTAATTTAGCGGCCTGTATCCGGTATTCTTCACGTTGAGCCTCGGTTTCCAGCTGTTTCATTTCACCCGATAATTCCCATGCATGATTGGATGCTTCGTAAAACTCCCGGAAATTATCATTTTCCTTGAGCGATTCTACAATCATCAATACATCACTGTGGGTGTATGCGCCATTCAAAAATCGGCTCCAAGCCTTTTGGAGTTCAATTTTTGAGAACCGAGGTTTTTGATCCGTCATAAATACATTATTGATCCTTATGGTATATCATACACTTTCATGCGGGGGCATCTAGGGGTGAACAGTAAAAAAATTAAAAAAAGAACAGGATATCATGGCTTAGTAATGTGTAAAAAATAAGATGGTATTTGGCTTGAAAAGTCGGATTTTCATGATCACAAACGACGTTACAGTAACAATGCGGGCAAGGTCACAGTAATGACGTCATCAATATGCCATGTAAAGCAGTATGATCATCAGTTTGACGTAAATATCCGCGTGCAGGGATAAATATTTTTTGATTTTTTTCAAAGCAAGAGAAGCGTGTTCCTGTACTGTTGGTACCGATATTTGCAGCAGTTCTGAAATTTCTTTATAGGAAAAACCTTGCATACGGCTAAGCTTGAATACCTCCTTCTGTTTTGACGACAAATTCTCGACCGCTTTATCCAAAAAGAACGACAAGTCCTTTTCCACAATTTCATCCTCGGTTTGGTTGGCTATTAACTGGTTTTTAGCGATGGCCTGTGCAAACCGGGAATGAACATCGAATTGCCGGAACATGTTCAATACTCTGTTCCGTGCCAATGTATGCAGATATGATGAAAATGACCGGTCGGGATCCAGGTTTCGGCGCAACCCCCATATCTGTATGAAAATATCCTGGATAAGGTCTTCCGACGATGTTTCGTCTTTCAGGAAGCAGTTGCAGAAATACATTAACTGTCCCTTGTAGCGTACATATAATTCTGCAAACGCTACCTGGGAATCATTCACCAGCAACTTTACCAGTTCATAGTCTGTCCCGGTCAATTTTTCCGTATGCTTTGACATAATATTTCCTGATTATTAAGTTAGAATTACATTGAAATTATCTTTACAGGCAGATACATAAAAAGCCGTAGAATTGCATGATACAATTCCACGGCTTGGCAGTTTAAAAAAATATGCGTAAACTACGCGCGCGCTAATGTGTGTGTGTGTGTGTGTGTGTGTGTGTGTGTGTGTGTGTGTGTGTGTGTGTGTGCAAATATCGTGCCAAAGCTGGCTATTACTGGCTTTTCCAAAGAATAGTTTGAACTGAAAATTTGCATAAATCTGCTACACTTTCCGTTTTTTAATAAATGATTGAAAAATCGAATTTTCATAATATCAAGATTAACCTAATTTGATTTTTGATTTTTATGCCTGCTATTTTTAAAAATGGTATCTTTCGACTATCCTTCGAGACTGTTGTTAGCGACAATGCCCACAGGTAGCCGACAGCGTCGGGTATGTCTTTTCTTTACCGCATTTTTATAAGCTCCGCCCGTTCCCGGATACTGGAATGGGGGAAGGAAACTGTTTGTGCCGGTTTTCTTATTCCGATAGAAAGACAACTCCTTCTCCTGATGCTCTATCCTCTGCATCAGGCTTGCTATCAGTTGTGTCTGATCGGACAACTGTTTTTCAAGCTCCTTTACACGTTTTTCCAACTCTTCCCTGCTCATTGCTTCTATTGGTTATGCAAAGATAATACTTTTTTCGACCTTTTTCACCTTAGTTTTATTTCGGGGTTGAATAATTATCAAAAATTTAAAATTTTAATTTAACGTAGAAATATCAAAACTGAAAACTTATAATATAATCAATATAATCATATTAGACACATGAACACAAAAAAGAGGCTGCACTTTTTGAACAGCCTCAACAAAAGAGGGTGAATAAGACTCTTCCCAGAAAGGAAGATTTTTCAAAACCGGATTGATTTTTATCTATTAAATCAAGGGATTAAACATAAAACCCTATGCAAAACGGATCACGGTGTTTTGCTAAAACGGATATCCGCAAAATACATGACAATCGGGTTTACGGTGGACAAAATGCCATTGGCTGCATCGCCTATGTCCGCGCCACTCGGTTCTCCGCCCAGGTTAAGAACGAACACGCGCGTGTGGCGAGTTAAAGCGCCTTTGTTGTTACCGTCAACATATTGCATGTCAAAGGTAAATTCAGTCCATCGTGTGCGAAGGTTGGCGTCCGGAATCGTAAACTGTTCGTGTTTAGCGGCAGAAGCCAGGGACGGATTGCCTCCATCATCCCATACTTCCTGTCCCCATTTGGTATCGGGGTTGGTACCGGCCCACCATGTCCTGTTCATAAACCTGCCCCAAATGGTTTTGTACCGGTAATAATTGGTGGAAGGAGGCACATTGAATGCTTCATCCGGACTTGGTGTGAACAGTTTTACCTTGAGATACCGATAATTTTCGGCATCGAGCCTGTATCCTACAGGCAGGAAAAAACTAAGCGCCGCACTTCTTCTGATCAGCACCGTTTTATATACATTTCCGGCATCGATTAACTGATCGTCAAACGGCACGTCAGTAGCCGGGTAGGTGACATCCATGCTCCAGTTCAGGTCACCCACAGCCGAAAGCCAATGGAATCGATTGGGCATCATGACATATTCGGGTTCTTCGGTATTTACCAGTTCCACCTGCCCGGTTTCAATGAAGGGAGCCAGCACCGCATCAAAATTGGCTTTGGAATGAGGGATATACTTGACCTTTTCCAAAATACCCGATTCCAGGAGGTCAACCATTGATTGTACTCCTGCAACGGTATTGGATGCGGAATTGTCGGTTGCCAACGGATTCTCTGCGCTTATTAAAAACGGCGCCCATGCTCCCCCTCCGATCGTACTTGTGAGGCTATTGTTGCTATATGTAGTGAACGGAAGATTAAATCCTTCGCCACCCGTCAGGTCCAATTCTTTTAAGCCTGAGAAATAGAATAAATCTGCAAGCGAAGCGACATGCGGCGGAAACACAAGCTTTTGAACAGCAGCAGCGCTACCGGCCGTAAACTCGGTTACACCGTTTGCTTCCAACATAGCACGCTCAACCGGTACAAACGGGGTATTTGCATCGGTAGTAGTGAAGGGTATCCGATCGGTAACCATTACTTCATCCAGAAGGCGGTCGCCATTACTTAAAATGGGACGGACAGTATAATCGATGGTAAGACTCCTTTCCGAATTAGGTTCCAGGTTTCCTACAAAAATTCGTGGAGAACCGCCGGATTGACCGGTTCTTTCGATACCGTCCCTGTCGGTGTACTTAAAGTCAAGGCTTACAAATTCCATGATCACCGAGTTCAATCCATTGGGCCAGTCGATAATGGCGCTGGCGGGAGAAACGGTAATTCGCGGCGCGGGAACTTCGAGCGCCTGTATATCCTGAGTAACAAAAGGCACTACGGGAAGTTCCTGGGGAATTGAGCGGTTGCCCCGGTCGTCTTCGGTATAAATACGGAACCGGTAAAGCTTGGTCGTGTTCAGACCGGTAATGTTGACCCATGAACACAATGAATCGTATACTTTGAGCCGTTCGCCATTGCATTCAACAACCGTTTTCACGGCTTTGCCCAGGTACATCTTGCCGGCAGGAAGCCTCCCGGCCTTCATCAGGTCAATTTCCACCCGTTCCAAACCGAGTCTTCCGTATATGGTATCGAATTTGGCAGGGTAGATTACCTCGCCCAGAAAATCTTCCGCAACGTCGTACATGCCGGTACATGACACTGCAAATATGAACACTGTAACAAATAAAAAGGATTTTATACTTTTCATAAACATTTCTTGATTGATTATTTATTTAGCTTTTCGACCATACAGGGTAAGTTCCGATAAGCAATTGTTGGTTGTACCCGTATAATTGTTATCGAAATTTCTTCTTGCCAGATACCTGATCCAGCGGACAGGAGGGGTATACTGTGGCTCGTCGGGATAGAAATATGCCATATCTCCTTCCTGCCCCTTTTTGAACATCTCTAATTCGCTCATATTTTGAGGTACCGGTATTTTGTGCGAAGTAACGGAATCCCATTGCATGGTTGCTTCATTCAAAATATACAATGAATAATAACCTACATTTTCGCTCCTGTAATACTGTCCCCTCACTCCGGGTCCGGCTGCATTGGTTCCGTCCATGTGTCGCTGATGCGTGATGATGCGGCTTAATTCCCAATAGTCGCCCAAATCGATCATCAGGTTCCACACATTGGCATCCGTAACGCCGCTGACCCCCAAGCGTCCTCTATTGTTGCTATGGCAGAAATTGACCGTAGGGGCGACATTGATCACATCATCGATGATCATCCAGGTGCGGCCTTCAAAGCCTTCGCCATACATCATGGGGATTCCGGCAATACTATCGCCCCATGCCGGCAGTTGCCATATCATCTCCCCGCTTGCTTTCTTTTTAGGGATTTTCGCATCGTCCAACAGGTTAATGGCTCCAAAGTCGAGAAGTCCCGTCGAGTTATCATACAAATCCTTGATTTCAATCTTTACCGGTATGGGCGCTTCATTGACCAAATCCTCGATCATCCTGCGCTCAATCGAATCGTTGGATGTCAATACCCTTGTCAGTTCACGCGCAACTCCATCCTTTGTATATGTGAAATGGACAAAAACATTGATGCTTTGCGCCATTTGATTTTTCCAGTCGATCAGGAACGCATTGAATCCGGGTTTAACAACCATTGTTTTGGCTACCCGCGAAACCGTCGACTCCAAAGGCCGGGCAACGACCGACTGCGCTTCGGATGCAACGCCGGCGCGGTTGACGGCATACACTTTTACGGTATAGTCTTCATTATCGCCCATGCCGATCACATCCAATACCTGTGTAAAGTATGACGAAGCAAACATGTATGTTTTACCCTGGGAATTGGTATATTCGGCTTTGATCTGCAATACGTTTATGCTGCCGGGCGGTGTATAAAACACTCTTACGCCTCCTACTATCGACTGGATGCTGTCGATATCCGGTTTCCCGGGAGGTGTTGTATCGCCCGATTTATCCATATAGCGATCCTGCTCCTTGCAACAGAACAACATGCCGGTCATCATTGCGATGAATAATAACGCTTTCACTTTCATAAGATTCATTTCATTTTAATTTAATATGATTAGAATTCACAGAGGTTACCATCCCGGATTTTGTTTCAAATTCCGGTTGGTGTTCAATTCATTCAGGTCAATCGGCCACAGGCAGTCCCTGATGGAGAAATTCCTGGATTGCTTTACCCCCAAAATAAAAAATGTCTGCGGGGTACTGCCCGTATGCATCCATCCCTGTACAGGCCTGGAGAATTCAGCAGGCGCTTTTTTGTGCCGCAGCATATCCTGGAACCGGCTTCCTTCGAAAGCGAACTCTATACTCCTTTCCCGAAGGATAATCTCGCGTAATCCCGCCTGGGTGGTATGATAATTTACCGACTTGACAATGCCGGCATCCGCCCATACCTCTTCCACATCGGGAATACCTGCACGGCGGCGCACCTTGTTCAGGGCATTGTACACTTTCTGGCTGGGGCCTTCGTATTCGTTCCATGCTTCGGCCTGCATCAGGTAGAGATCGGCCAAACGTATGATGGGGTACGGAAATTTGACGATTCGTTGCCATCCGCCGGCGCCCGACTCGGGATGGATGAATTTCTGGATACCGATACCCGTAACGAAACAGTCTTCATTCCGTCCGTCCCTCAGTCCTCCGTACGAGCCTGCCCACATCGAAACGGGAATCAGGCACTGATGCGCCCTCCAGTATCCTCCCGTAATGCCCAGGTTGGCATAGAAACGCATTTCACGGTTCATATACAGGTTAATGGTGACGGTATTCGGCTGGAGTAATCCTAAAAGCGGCTTCATGGCGATCTCATCCGCTTCGCCGAGCGAAGGATCCGGAGTGGTAACCAATGCATGGCGCATGCTATAAGGGAAGGTACGGTCTTCGTCGACAGGTACGCCATTCTCGGTGTAGTACCGTTCGGCCATGGCATAAGTTGCGCACATCCATTGGTTGGCCCAGTTGACACTGTTCTTGTCCGTACTTGCAAATTCATCGGAATTGGGAAGACGCATGTTGATGGTGGCGCCTATTTCACAGTCGACATTCGTACCGCTTCCAAAGAAATCCACATTGCTCATTCCCCAGATCAGTTCGTTGTTCCAGGGGTCAGTATTCACCATCCGCAAATTCCACAGAGTCTGCATGCGTTCAGGGTTGTTTTCAAAGAACTCGCGGTCGTAACTGTAAGGCGCCTTATCAAAAGTGTACAGGGCTTTACCCTGTTCTTCGCACAAGGCGATGGCTTCGTCAATGGCTTCCCCGGCTTTTTTCCATTTTTCCCGGTCGGTTGTTACCGGAAAATAGGGTTTTCCGTCAAAATCCAGGAAATCGCCAAAATATTCCATGTTGCCATTGCTCAAGGGACTGGCCCGGAAAAGCAAAATTCTCGCCTTGATGGATTTGGCCACCATCCGGTCAACCATTCCATAATCCACCTGGTTTTCGATTTTCGGTTTCAGTTTCGGCATGGCCTGATCTATCAAACCGATGATATAATCGTAACAGTCGTCCACTTTGGCGCGTTTCAAAAACACAGCGTCCCTGGATGCTTCGGGAGAAACGACCTCGTCGGATATAATTACCGGGCCGTATTTCTGCACCAGCAACCAGTGATAATAAGCTTTCATAAAGATAACCTGGGCGCGCCATTCGTCTTTTTCAAACGATTCCATATTTTTTACAAGGTCGATATTCTGCAGGAAGAGATTGCACTGACGGATGGCTTCGTAGTACGGTTTACCATTATATGTTCCGCTCCAACTGCCCAAAATCGGATTTGTAGCCGACTGCAGGCCACGCATGATCTTGACGCTAAGCAGGTAACTTGCATTCGTTTCATAATCCAAACGATGCACATATTCGTCACCCATGGTCCAGGTCGTATAGTGCGCCCTGTTGTCGTCAGGTAAATAACTGTATACCTTGGCTAATGCATTGTAGGCTTCTTCCCTGGTATTGAATACATCTTCCAGCTTTGCCGTATTGTCCGGCACTATGTCCAGGAACTTGGTACACGAAGCCAATACTATTACCGTCAATATGGCGGTGACACTTGTTATTTGATGATATTTGTTCATATTTTTCTGATTTATAATTACATTCACAATTAGAAGGACAATTGGATACCCACATTAAAACGCTTATTGGGCGGATATTTCAAGCCTGCCTTACCCATTTCAGGATCCCATAATTTGAAACGGCTGATCACAAACAGATTTTCACAACTGAAATATATGCGGCAATTGTTCAGATGGATTTTTTGCCATTCCCCAAGGTTGTATCCCAATTCAACGGTCTTCAGGCGGAGAAACCCTGAATTGTACAGCCACCACATGGATTGCTGCGTGTTATTGGGCATTGGCCCGGTTGACAAGCGAGGCCAGAAAGCATAGATGTCGGGATTGGTTTCGCTCCAGTAGCTTTTGGCAATGATGGGCAATGCATTCCGGCGGTCGACAAACGGGGCGATGCCTTCATTCCTGTGAGTCGCATCGGTTCGGACACCCGGATCCAGGAAGGTGGATACCCGGGCATTTCCCTGAAAGAAAAACGAGAAATCCAATCTTTTATACCCAAGAGAAAGGCCAAATCCATATTGAATCTCGGGAGAGGTGGGATAGCCCATGGGCACCTGGTCGTTGGCATCGACCACACCGTCGCCATTCACGTCCTTGTATTTGATGTCGCCGGCCTGGTAAGTTCCAAAATCCTGACGCGGCGAATTGGCTATTTCATATTCATCCACAAAAAGGCGTTCGGCTACCAGACCCCATTGCTGATTGACGCTATACCCCTTATGCTTCCGGTATTCGTCGGGGTAATCCCTTTCGTCGTTTTCCTCAATGCGGTTGGTGGCATAAGTGAAATTGCCGCGACCGGTGATCCACAGGCTATTGCTGAAGGAATGCTGGATGTCGATTGAACCGTCGATACCGTGTGACTTTACTTTTCCGACATTACCGCTGATTCGCGATTCGATACCGGTGGATTTGGGCAGGTTTTCGCGTTCCCAGTAAATATCACTCCTGACTTCACCGAAATAATCAGCCTGTATTTTCACCGCTTCGTCCTTAAACAGAGCCAGCTCAATTCCTAAATTGTATTTGCTCGATCTTTCCCAGGTGATATTGGGATTGGCGTACCTGTTGACCGAATACCCGCCGTAAGAGTTCATATAGTCCTGTCCCCAGCGGTATGACCCTCCACTTCCGATACTCACATCGGAGAGGAAAAAGAAGCGACCGGATCTGTTCGAGATGGCATCATTTCCTCCCTGCCCCCAGGTAGCTTTCAATTTCAACAGGCTGATCAGTTTTTTTGCCGTATCGAAAAAGGATTCGTTGGAAATCAACCATCCCCCGCCAATAGCCGGAAAGAACCCATATCGCTTATTGCCTGTGAATTTTTCGGAACCGTTATAACCGAATGAAAAGTCAATAAAATAACGGGTATCGTAATTATAGGTAAACCTGCCCGATACGCCTGCATTTTTTTCAGGCAATGTTTCATAAATTGACGTATTATTCCCGCCTGTTATAAGATTGGTTTGTGCCATGCCCACCAATGTCGCGCCCGGATGATGTGCGCCAAAATCCCTGCTCCAATTGAGAATAGCTTCGTAATAATACTGTCCGTCGGCATCTCTGCCCGGTTCCACATTTCCCAGGTAAGGACGGCCTGACAGCTCATTCATCCAAAGAAGCTTGTATTCTCCGGTAATTTCGTTATAGCTGTCTAATGTAAAATAGCAGGGATCGTACTTCCGCCTGCTGCTGTATTTATTCCATACGTTGGCGGATGCTTTCAGATTGATTGTCAACCCCGGAGTAATAAAATCCAGTTTTTGCATCAGGTTGGCCATGGCGGTAATGGTGGTCTCGTTCCGGTCTTCGTATCCCCTGACCATGGACGCGTATGGATTGGTCTTGATGCTGCTGCCGAGGAAAGAACTTCCGAAAAGAATAAACTCGTCATGCCTGCGGGCTTCGTCCGGCTCATATACAAAAGGAAAATCCACCGGGTTGGAACGCATGATGTCATAGTAGATATCGCTGGCGGAGGTATAAGGCCCGGTATAATTTTCGAATCGTCCCGACAATCTTGTATCCAGTGTTGTGGAGGGCGTCAGCTTGAAAATCACATTGCTGCGTATGTGAAAACGGTTGATGTCGATATTGTTGTTGAAATTGTTCCGCCTGTCCACCTTCAGCAAACCGGTTTCGTGATCGTAGCCGCCCGACACATAGTAGGTAGCTACCTGTCCGCCACCCGACACGTTCATGTTGAACTTTTCGTTGAGCGTAGCCTTGTTGAACAGGGAACTGTACCAGTCAACATTGGGGTAAATGATCGGGTTGCTGCCAGCCATGGTTTCCAGTATCTTTTGTTCATCGTAAAAAGCGCCCAGTTGCGGATTCCTGGTAATTCGCGCCTCGTTGTACATCCGCATGTAGGTAACGCCATCCAAAAACCCGATCTTTTGCGTGGGGGTGGCAACATGGGTATCAAAACGCGCGTCAATCCTCGCCGGGCCTTCAAACCCGCCCCTGGTCACTATCGATATAATACCGTTGGCGCTTCGTGCACCGTACATAACCGTTGCCGAGGCATCCTTCATCACCGAAAAACTTTCAATATCATCCGGCTGCAGCCTGGCAAGGTCATCTGTTGTTGATTCGAAACCGTCAATCAGGATCAGAGGGGAGGTCTTATAACCGAATGTCGTAACTCCCCTGATGAAGAACTGCGCATTGTCGGCGCCCGGCTCGCCTGTGGTCTGGTAGGAAATGATGCCGGCAATTTTACCGGCCAGCGCATTGGTTAGGTTGGATGCCGGAACCTTCAAGTCGGACATTTTAACAGATTCAATGGCAGAAACCATACTCATTTTCTTTGTTTTACCAAACGCGGTAATGACAACTTCATCAAGTTGTGTCTGATCGTCGTACAAAACAACCTCCAGCACATTTCTTTGTCCGGACGCCTGCTCTACGGTTTTCTTTCCAATAAACGAGAAAGTCAACGTGTCGCTTGCATGAACATCGAGAGAAAACTCACCGTTAACATCGGTAGCAGTTCCCACAAGTGTTCCCTTTTTGACGACGGTTACTCCAGGCATGGTGGAACCGTCCACAGCATCCTTTACCACGCCTGTCACCTTTTTAGTCTGGCCATAACCTGTAAAGGAAAAAAAGAATATAAACAATAAAACTTCAATATATTTCATATTTCTTTGATTATGTGTGAATTTAATAAATTGTTTTTCTATTTCGAATATTCCATGTGAAACTCTTCACATGGGGCAATCACCCTGCAAGAGACATTCTTGAGGTGACCGAAACTCGAATCGGTACACCGCAAGATATATTCTGTCCATCGCAAGATATATTCTGTCCTCCGTAAGACTCATTCGGTATACCGTAAGACACATTCGGTACACCGTAAGACTTATTCGGTACACCGTAAGACATTTTCGGTACACCGTAAGACTTATTCGGTACACCGTAAGACATTTTCGGTATACCGTAAGACACATTCGGTATACCGTAAGACACATTCGGTATACCGTAAGACTCATTCGGTATACCGCGAAACATTTCCCGGTTATACCGCCATTCAATCCGTGGATTACTACATTTTCTTTTTTCTTTTTTACTTTGCCATAATTCTAAATTATTAAAAGTAAATACAATATGATACATATAAAAATAAAAAACCGCTATATCGTATAATACGATACAGCGGAGGTATAATAGCTTTGAAAAATATTTACTAAATTTTGCGCGCGCGTTTATAATGTAAGTCTCTCTCTCTCTCTCTCTCTCTCTCTCTCTCTCTCTCTCTCTCTCTCTCTCTGCAAAAGGCGTGCCATTCGGTGATTTACCGAACATTACCTGTAATAAATTTTCGAGAGATTTCGACATGATGAAGCGTACTTTTGAAGTAAAAACGATCCCGACTTTTTCAATTCATTTCAGATACTCGCCTTATTTTGCCTGTACCGACAAATCCTTATACATCTGGTAAGCCCGGTCAACCGTCAGGTTTTGGTGGACAATACCTCTAACGGCCTGTATCATGGCAACCGGACAATCGCTTTGGAACACGTTACGTCCCATATCCACGCCTGCCGCCCCGTCATTAATCGCATGGTAGCAAAGTTCCAGCGCTTCCTTTTCGGGAAGCTTTTTGCCGCCGGCTATCACAATGGGTACAGGGCATGAATTTACTACCTTCACGAAATCATCACAATAGTACGTCTTTACGAAAGTCGCCCCATTTTCGGCACAAACCCTCGATGCCGTCGATAAATAACGGGCATCGCGAACCATTTCCTTACCTACGGCGGTCACTCCCAGCACAGGGATGCTGTATTTGTACCCATAATCGGCTGTACGTACAAGGTTTTCGACTGTTTTGGCCTCGTATGTCCCGCCCACCGAAACCATGATCGCTATTGCCGATGCGTTCATGCGAACTGCCTCTTCGATGTCGAGGATACATTCGTCGTTCAGTTCCGTCAAAACAGTTGTTCCCGACGAATAGCGCAAACAGACCGGTTTGTTGGCGGTTGGCGGTACAGTCGACCGCAAAGCGCCGCGAGTACACATCAGCGAGTCAGCATAAGGGATGAGGGGCGGTATCGCCAGGTCCAAACGCTCCAGCCCGGAGGTTGGTCCCATGAGGTAGCCGTGGTCGAACGCCAACATGACGGTACGCCCTGTTTCAGCGTTGAAAATACGGCTCATGCGGTCTTTAATTCCCCAATCGTAATGGTCGAGCCCTTTCAGGAAATATGCTTCCTTTTTTACCGGTATCCCAATTCCGTAATCTTTCTTTTCGTTTCCTTTCATTCCTTCTAAATCTGCCATTTTTTAAATTTTTAATTCTGATTAATCAGTGAAATTCATTTTTATTTTTTTAGTGGAAATTCGTGGAGCGCTTCGGCGAATGCGGATAACATGCATGCCCATGATTTTGCCCCGGGATCGGCGCTTCCCACCGAACGTTCGCCGTAGTTGCGCGCCCTTCCGAAAGCGGCTTTCATCCCGGCAGTTTTGTCAGCGCCGTGCTGCGCTGCCAGCGCGCCCGCGGCAAAGATATCCCTGATTGCATCCGACTGGAAACCGGCCATCGTCTCCACAGCAGGAATGAGCGCATCCATCATGGTTTTATCGCCTTTCCTGGCCCGGGTCTGTGTACAAACACTGTCCAACCCGCCTGCAAACATTTTCTTGACGGCTGTGACGGATAAAGACACCCCTTCTACCTGATTGCTCATCCCCAGGAAAAAAGCGCCCAGCAACGTGCTCGTGGAGCCGCTTGTCTGTAGCATCACATTAAAGCCCATGTCGTTCAGCATCGTCCTGAATTCGTCGCCTTTTTCCGCTGTTTCCACAACGGCATTCATGGCTGTGACTATTGCCGTGCCGTGGTCACCATCGCCAAAAACAGCATCCAACTGCGAAAACTCATCCTGCCGTTCCTTAATACGCAGCAAGGCATTGCGCAGCATCTGCTTGAAAGTATCCAGCGTCAATTCTTCCATTTTAGTTCCCGATTGTTGTCCAGTAAGGGGCGTCGGCTTTGCGGTTTTTCAATAATTCCACGTGGTCGGCATCCAACTTGGCCAATATCATCTGAAACCCGTTTTCGCCCTGCACGGTAAGCATTTCTTCAATCCTGCCATCGACCACGTCGATGCCGCGTTCCGTCAATAGCCGGTATGCCTTTCGGAAAACAATGTTCAACTCCATGTGGGTGGATCCTCCAACGCCGTTGATGTACAGCATGGCTTTGTCGCCTTTAACCAGCGTAACCTGTTGCAGCAGCGATGCGAGCATTTGTTGCGCCGTGTCGTCGGCTGATACAAGGGGTTGACGACCGCCGCCGCCTTCGCCATGCTGTCCCATGCCGATTTCCATAATACCTTCGGGAAGATCGCAAAGCAGCGCCCCGTTTTGCGGATGGGTACACGAGCCCATGGCCACCGCCAACGTAGCAATCTGCCGGTTGAACCGTTCGCCGATTTCCACGATTTCGTCAAGACTTTTCCCTTCTTCGGCTGCCGCGCCCACTATTTTGTACAGGGGTATGCAACCGGCCAATCCGCGACGTTCGCTGTCGGGCTGGCCAACGCCGGCGCTGATGTCGTCGTGCGTAACGATCCTTTTCACTTTGATGCCTGCGCGTTCGGCCAATTGACAGGCCATATTGGCGCTCATCACGTCGCCCGAATGGTTGAGGACAACCAGCAGGATACCTGCATCGCGCTTGAACATCTGCAAGGCCTGGAACAGGCGTTGTGCCCCGGGAGCGGCAAAAATATCGCCAACCGCCGAACAATCCAGCATGCCTTCGCCCACAAAACCGCTCAATGCGGGTTCGTGCCCCGAACCTCCCAGGGTAACTACGGCAACTTTGTCCGCAGGTTTCGGGTTTCTCCTGACAACAATATTTTCCGCGCCTAAAGCTACTTTGTCCTTGTAAGCCAGCGTATAGCCTTCCAACAATTCGGCGGTGAGATTTTCCGGCTGGTTGATGAATTTGGTTTTTACTTGGGTCATGATGTTTAATATTTTGATGTGATTATTTAAA
>JAISDP010000312.1 GCA_031264715.1 Bacteroidales bacterium | reverse complement strand
AGGTTCACAAGACAGTGGAACCAAAGCCTGCGAAAGAAAGCAAAAATAAACTGACTTACCGCGAGAAAAAGGAACTGGAAGAACTGGAAGCATCGCTGGCCGCCCTCGAAGAAGAGAAGCAGGGGATAGAACAGATGCTGGGTAGCGGCGCAAGCGCGCATGACGAGGTGGTAAAGGTATCGGCGCGAATGGCCGACATCCTCGCGGAAACGGATGCGAAAACCGACCGCTGGCTGGAATTAAGCGAAAAAGAAGGTTGAGCAGGGACATATGAGCGGGGTGCAATTCAATTGTCGCATTGAGGATAAGCTTACACGGGGTTATCAACCTCAGCATCAAGTACACAAAACAATGCCCGTCAGGGCATTCATATCAATAGAATCCATGCGAAAAAAGGTAAAGCGTTCACGGAATGTTCCGTGCTTGCGATCGGATGCCGGAAGGCATCCAATGTTGATAACCCCGTGTAAGCGAAGCGCAACACGGGGTACGGATGGCAGCGCTCCCGCAACCCCGTAGCGGCCCGTAGCGGGTTGAACTGCTTCGCAGTTCGGACGGGTAGAGGCGTCGGCCTCTACCCCGAGCTGCGCCTGCGGCTTGCACGGGGTTATTCAAATTAGATGCCTTCCGGCATCAAAAGACGGCTGGTAGAAGAATCGTGCCCTATATGGCAACGAACGACGGGGCGTAATTAAATTGTTTTTTGTACTTTTGCATTTTTGTCGATCATTATTCGCTTGGAATGAGAGTTTGTTATGCTATAGCCTTTTGGCTTGTCTGTTTTGTAACGCCCGATTTATTCGCGCAGAAGATCACCGTCGAAGAATACATCAATACCTATAAGTACCTGGCCATTTCGGAAATGGAACGAAGCGGGATTCCGGCCAGTATTACCCTTGCGCAGGGAATACTCGAGTCGGCCAACGGTAACAGCCGCTTAGCCGTTGTTGCCAATAACCACTTCGGCATCAAGTGTCACGACTGGAAAGGTAAAGAGATTTACCATGACGACAACGAGAAAGGCGAATGTTTCCGTCATTACAAAACTGCCAAAGAGTCATACCTTGATCATACCGATTTCCTGATGAACCGTAGCCGTTATGCATTTCTCTTCGGATACAAGTCGACCGACTACAAAAACTGGGCAAAAGGATTGCGCAAAGCCGGTTACGCCACCGATCCGAAATATCCGCAACGGCTCATCGACCTGATTGAACGCTACAACCTGCAGCAGTACGACACGGGGGTGAAGCCGACCAGGAAAACCGCCGCCAAAACACCACCGGCAACCACCAATTCGAAAGGCAAAACCTCCAAATCGGATGCACGGGACGATTTCTCGTCCTTCAATATAGAAAGATACCCGGCGAAGGTAAACAACGGGACGGACTATATCACAGCCAGGGAAGGCGACACCTATACCTCGTTGAGCAACGAACTTGACCTGATGCCCTGGCAACTGCCCAAATATAACGAGGCCTTGGCAACGGACGAACTGCACGAGGGCCAGGTTGTATACCTGCAGCCCAAACGCCGAAAAGCCGAACGGGGCAAGGATACGCACAAAGTAGCCGAAGGAGAAACGATGTATTTCATCTCGCAAAAATATGCCGTCAAATTATCGCGATTATACACACTCAACCGGATGGAAGAGGGAACACAGCCCGAAGCCGGAGATGTTTTAAACTTACGCAGGAAAAAAAGGAAATAGATGTTTCGAGTTACAGGTTTTGGGTTTTGGGTTTGCCTTCGGCGAGCTAACGGTTCGGGGTTCGGGTTTGCCTTCGGCGAGTTAACGGTTCGGGTTTCAAGTTTCCTGAAAGGAAGCTTGTGCCTGTTCCTTCTGTTTTCTGTTAACAATGCCCGTGCGCAGCAGATTGATACTGTTTTCCGCCAACCGCTTGATATCCCGGTGTTGTTATCGGCAACTTTTGCCGAATTACGGGCTAACCACCTGCATTCTGGCATCGATTTCCGTACGCAAGGCACCACAGGACACAAGATTTATGCCTGCGAACAAGGCTATGTATCACGAATTTCGGTTTCATCCGCTGGTTATGGCAATGCGCTGTACATTACGCACCCTAACGGCTATACCACTGTCTACGGACATTTGGATGCTTTCAATGACGATATTACAGCGTATGTGAAGCAGCAGCAATACGAACAGGAACGGTTTGCCGTAAACCTGTATCCCGATACGACACGCTTGCCGGTAAAGCGCGGCGACGTGGTTGGCTTTTCAGGAAATACGGGTAGTTCGGGCGGCCCGCATCTCCATTTTGAAGTACGCGATACCAAAACCGAAGAAACCATCAACCCGCTGCACTTTGGTCTCGGCGTGAGGGACAATATAGCTCCCATCATGCGGCGCATGGCTGTTTACCCAATTGGCGAAGGAAGTACGGTGAACGGTTCGACAGACAGGCTCATTCTCGATCTCGAAAAGTCGGGGAAAACATACCGGATTGCCGGAATGAAGAAGTTGAAGGTAGTAGGGAAGGTTGCTTTTGGAATCGATACCTACGACCAGACTTACGGTTCGGTTAACCGTTGCGGGCCATACAGTATCAGGCTCTGGGTGGACAGTTTCATGATGTTTTCGCAAACCATGGACCGGTTTTCGTTTGACGAATCGCGATACATCAACAGCCTGGTTGATTATGATTATTATATCCACCACCAGGTCAGGTTCAACCGCATGTACATAGAACCGAACAACCGGTTAAGCGTATACGACAGGCAATTAGACCGTGGTATTACGTCGTTTCCCGATTCGGGGATTCACAAGGCGCTGGTAGTTGTCCGTGATTTTCACGGTAACAATTCGCGGCTTAACTTCACTTTCGAATATGCGCCGGGTGCACCCGGTACTCCGGTATCGCCGCAAATCCCAGAGATGTTTATGCTTCCCGGCACACACGAAAGCATGTACAAAAGAAAATTCACGCATGTACAACCCGGTTTACGTGTAACCATCCCTGCTGATGCGCTGTATAACGAGATCGATTTTACATGCGTTGCCTCAAGACGCCCCAAAGGACTATATTCGGATGCATACAAAATTCATAACCCGGGCACGCCCCTACACAAGGCCATGACCATTGAAATAGCCGCCGATAGCCTGCCGGAACGCTTGCGCGAAAAGGCTTTGGTTGTACAGATAGAACCTTCAGGACGACGTTCGTCCGCAGGAGGCACATATCGCGATGGCGTGGTGTGTACCGATTCGAGGGTATTCGGGGAGTTTGCCATTGGCGTGGACACGGTTCCCCCACGCATTACACCCGTCAATATCAAGAACGGTGCGAATATGAGGGGCGTTCCAAATATAAGATTCAAAATCGGGGACAATTTTTCGGGCATTAATACCTATAGTGGCTGGATCGACGGACAATGGGCGCTTTTTCAATACGATGCCAAAAATGATCTGCTTTATTACTGTTTTGATACTGACCGACTGACCAAAAATACACAACATGCGCTCGAACTGAAAGTGACGGACAGCAAAGGTAATACGGCAGAATACAGGGCAAAATTTACCTGGTAGTCTTAAATTTACAAGACAGCAGGAACTTTGCTTTCAATGGCGTTTACGCCGTTCTTGACCGTACCATTGTCTCTCACAAAGTTATGATGTAATTTTTTAAATCTGTAACCTTTTTCACCAAAATGCACCAGTGTTTGCTCCAGCAGGCAGGGAGACCTGTTTGCCGTCTTTTCCGAATCATGAAACACTACCACTGAACCGGGAACGGCATATCGCCGGATGCGTTCATAACACGATTGCGGGCTAACGGCCAGATCATAATCCCCGCACATCACATCCCACACTACAATACGGTAATGTTTCCGCAAGTAGCGATATTGCCGTAATGTCAGCTTTCCGTAAGGCGGCCTGAAAAGATTGCTTTGCACCGTGCTGCGTGCCCGCTCCACGTCTGCTATGTAATGGCTTGTAGCTGTTTTCCATCCGTTCAGGTGGCTGTAGGTGTGGTTTCCTATGGCGTGGCCTTCATCGCAAATCCGGTGAAACAAATCCGGATGGCTTTCCACCTTTTCCCCGCATACAAAAAAACTGGCTTTTGCTCCATATTCCTGCAATATATCCAACACCTTCGACGTAACACCCGGTGTGGGGCCATCATCGAAGGTGAGATACAATACTTTTTCGTCGACGGGCATACGAAAAACCACATCGCGAAAGAACAGGGGGAACAAGAATGGAGGACGGATGTGATACAATCTCCAATTGTTTACTGCAGTCTTGCTTTTATCTTTTTACTTTCCTCCTCGTAACCGGGTTTATCAAGCAATGCAAACATATTCTTTTTGTATGCTTCTACACCCGGCTGGTCGAACGGATTCACACCCAACATATAACCACTGATACCGCAGGCTATTTCGAAGAAGTAGAACAGCTCGCCGAGGTTATATTCGTTAATGGCGGGGATTTCGATGCGGATGTTGGGAACGCCGCCATCCACATGAGCCAGCATGGTACCCAGTTCGGCCATTTTATTCACCTCGTCGATACGTTTTTCCGACAGGAAGTTCAACGTATCCAGGTTGGCGGGATCGTTGGGGATGCGCAGCTTGTGTGCGGTGCGTTCTACCGAAATAACCGTTTCGAAGATGTTGCGCAAGCCTTCCTGGATGTATTGTCCCATTGAGTGGAGGTCGGCTGTGAGGGTAACGCCTGCCGGGAAAATGCCCCTGTTCTCCTTGCCTTCGCTCTCGCCGTACAATTGCTTCCACCATTCGGTAACGTACAGCAGCTTGGGGTGATAACCGGCCAGTATCTCGGCGGTTTTGCCTGAACGGTACAGTTCGTTGCGGGCTGCGGCATAGATGGCTGCCGGGTTTTCTTCGAATGGTACGCCGGGGCCTGTGGCTTTCTGCATGTCGGCAGCGCCCTGGAGCAACTGGCGGATACTGAAACCTGCGATAGCAACCGGCAGCAAGCCTACCGGGGTAAGCACCGAGTAACGCCCGCCTACATCATCGGGGATAACAAATGTGCGGTAACCTTCCTGCCTGGCCAAAGTGCGAAGGGCGCCCCGTTTCTCGTCGGTGATGGCTACAATCAGATCTTTGGCCTGCGTTTTGCCTGCCTTCTTTTCGAGATGGTCTTTCAACAGGCGGAAAGCTACAGCCGGTTCGGTGGTGGTGCCCGATTTCGAAATCACTACGATGCCGTATTTGCGTGTTTCCAGGAGGTCAATCAGTTCGTAAAGGTAATCTTCGCTGATATTTTGCCCGGCAAAAATCATTTTCGGGTTTTCATTTTCTTTCATCGTCCAAAAGTTGTCCGACAAAGCCTCCAACGTAGCTTTCGCCCCGAGGTACGAGCCTCCGATGCCTATCACTACCACTATTTCGGCGTTCTTTTTGTAGAACGAAGCGACTTCCTCGATGGCCGCGATTTCGCTTTCGGTCACCGATGCGGGTAATTGCACCCATCCCAGGAAATCACTGCCTTTCCCCGTCTTTTCATACAGGGCTTTCACATAACCCAATGCCTCATCTCTGCGGGCATAAACTTTTTCCTTCGATACAAACTTCGTGATATGATCAATATAAAGCTTCATATTTCTATTATTATGATTTTAATTTGGTGATCCGTTATCGTAAATTGTTTAGCATGACGCAATTTCAATACATTTTTCGATGACCCGGATAACTTTATTTTGAATTCAAAGATATATCCTTTTTTCGGGTTCGGAATTAAATTTTGGAAAATATCGGTAAATTCTTTTTT
>JAISDP010000251.1 GCA_031264715.1 Bacteroidales bacterium | reverse complement strand
ATCGTGCCAGCCACTGACATTTTCTCCATAAGTATGTCCATCTTCAAAGGAATAAACCGTATTAAAGTAGGTAGAAGCGTCAGGGTTTACCTGTTCGGCTACATAAAAGACATAATATGCTTTACCGGCGTCATAAAACATAGGCGCAGTTAATTGTGCCGTGCCGGCAAAATATAAAGAAGGCTGATAGTTCATCATATAAGGCTTCGTCGTATAGTTCTCCACCCACCCCGTTTTGTTCAGGTACGATATACCGGTATGGTGCCTGTTGTTTCCTGAAAGATCATTCCATGTTGTAATAACCGCACCGTGAGCCTTCGTCAAAAGATCCGGCAAAGCGTCCGCCCTCATCCACAGTTCCGTGTCCACGCCCGAAGTCGTAATCCCGCCCGGCTTCGTCTGTGCTCCCGCAACGCCCGCAAAACACAGCGCAACCAGGATCAGATAATTCTGAATTTTGAATTTTGAATTTTGAATTGCGCGAGGGGCGGTCAGATAATTCTGAATTTTGAATTTTGAATTTTGAATTGGGTGCAGGTGCGACCCTTGCGGTTGCCCTGATGCCGGGTCGAGCACGCAATGACTTTCCCTGTCGATCATTTCGAATGTACCGTTATTTTGCGGAGACGTCGCTTGCGCCTCTGTTCGTTTTCCTGTAAATCTGTTCATAACTAATGTTTCAAAAATTCAATTCCAACTGCCCCCCCGACCATTCAGCAATACCATGTGACGCCTGAAATCCTGTTCATCAAATTTCGTCTGTTAATCCTGCCATGTATCGCCAAATTGATTGAACGAGGGTACAAAGATAATATAAAAACGATACCATATCTTTCTGAGTTCTCAGAAAGAGGTTCAAAGGGCTTCAAACCCCTTTCTGAGTTCGCCGAAAGAGGTTTTAAGGGGTTCAAACCCCTTTCTGAGTTCGCCGAAACCGTTTTTAAGGGCTTCAAACCCCTTTCTGAGTTCGCCGAAACCGTTTCAAAGGGCTTCAAGCCTCTTTCTGAGTTCTCAGAAAGCGTTTCGCAGGTTCAAACTTCTTTCTGAGTTCTCCGAAAGCGTTTCACAGCTTCAAACCTCTTTCAGAACATTCTGACGCTAATTTTTTTCCCCCGGTCTGTTGTTTTCCTGAAAAACACTATCTTTACGCTTTTCTTTAATAAATAATTTAAAATAATATGATCATGAAGATTTTAAGATTAGATTTTTACAAACTCCGTAACGAGGAATGGTTTCAACTGTTCACCGAGTTTCGCGACCTGGTGTTGAAGTACAACCCGGACGCCCTCAACATCGCCGAACTGTGGGCGACGTTCCTGATCCTCTATGCCGACGCCGACACCGCGCTGGAAATCATCCGCAAAAGCGCGGACACCGCGTTGATGATTGAAGCCGACCACGTGCGCGACCAGACCTTCCGCGGCTTTGCCGACGCGGTGAAATCCGCCCGCAAACACTTCGACCCCGCCAAACGCGCCGCCGCCGACCGCTTAGCCATCCTCTTCGACCATTTCGGCAACCTCGCCCAAAAAGCCCCCAACGAGGAAACCGCCGGCATCTACAACTTCCTGCAGGAGCTGGACAACGGAACGCCCGGAACGGCTCTTCCGGTCGACGTGCTCGGACTGCGCGACTGGGCCGTCCGCCTCGCCGAAGACAACGCCGCCTACGAAACCCTCGTCAAAGGCCGCAACACGGAAGTCGCCCAGCGCTCGAAGCTGAACGTGAAGAATGTGCGCCGCGAACTGCAGGAAACGTACCGCAAAATGACGGAGCGCATCGAAGCCACCATGACCCTCAACAGCGAAGCGCCGCCTTTCACGGATTTCGCGAACGAATGGAACGCCTTCCTCAAACGCTACGCCGACGTGCTGGCACAGCGGAAAGGCAAACAGCAGCCCCCCGTCCCGCCGAAGGAAGCGTAAGAACCGGATACGGACCAATGACGGGAGCATGACGCGGAACGCGGAAAACAGACGCGCAGGCAGCGTAGAGGAAAATAAATCATGGATGGCAGTATGAAGGATTTATGGAAGGGCGGTTTAAACACACCGGATGCCGGCGGAAAAACTCCGCTGATCCTTGCGGCTTGGCAGGGCGACCTGAAAACAGTTAAAAAATTGCTGGAGCTGGGCGCTGACGTCTCCATCACCGATCATTTGGGTGAAAATGTACTGCATTACGCGGCACGACAGGACAATTTGGAGGTATTGAACGTCATTCTTGACACGAAGGTTGATGTCAATCTGAAAAGCGAGGACGGATACCGGCAAACAGCCCTGTTTACTCCGGCAGAGACAGGGCGAATACCTGCGCTTCGGACACTGCTGGAACGTGGCGCAAATCCGGATATACAGGACAGGTACAGGATGACGGCCTTGCAATGGGCCGCTCAGCAAGGCAAAACCGAAGCGGTCAGCACTCTTTTGGCGTTTGGAGCCGGCATGAATACTAAAAACCATAAAGGAATTACCCCATTGATGTCGGCAGCCATTACCGGCGTTATGGCCTGTGTCCGTATGCTTGTTGAAGCCGGCGCGGAAATAAATGTCGCGGCAAAGGACGGCTTCACCGCGCTGATGTATGGCGCTTATTACGGTAACGCTGAAGTTGTGAAATACCTGCTGACAAAAGGCGCAGATAAAAATACGGTATCAAAAAAAGGCGAAACGGCGCGTTCTATTGCCGAAAAGAAAAAATTTGATGCTGTTGCAGCGATGTTGGATTAGTGTAAAGTCCCGTCAGGGACGGTATTTTCCGTATTTTCCGTACCTTCCGTATTTTCCTGCTGCATTTTCTTCCATTCCTCCTTTGTGGGCGGCTTGGGTTTTGGCGGCTTTGGCAACGAGCTTTTTTTCAGTTTTTTACTCTTGGGCGGCTTTTGAACATCTTTGATGTGTTTCCATTGTCCTCCCTTGAATTTAAGGGCATCGCGAAACAAATCAGGCTCATAATATTCATATTCGCCTACCAGGTACGGCATTAACGGCGCCAGGTGGTCGAATTCGATCCTTCGCCTGAGCCATTTGTATTCGACGTACATGCTTTGCTGTGCGGAAAATTCGAAGATCACGCGGTGTTTCGTCCATCCGTTCAGTTCGATGACGGGGGCGCCGAATTGCGGATTCCCGTCCGGGTCGAAGGACAATACCTCGATGTATTTTTTCTTGGTTTTCAGGTTGTGCATGTCCAGCCCAAGGAGTGTATAGTACTGTTTCCCCCCCTTTGCGCGTTTTTTCGGTATGATTTTGTAATACAGGCATCCCAGCCATTGATCGGGGTTGAGAGCCTGCTGGTCGGGCCGGACAATCGAATCGGTTGTTTCCGTCAGGCGGATCACCCTGTTAGGCTCGCCTTTTTTACCTGGAAGTACAATCATTGCAAAATACCGGTACGTACCGTCGCGGCTCGAATGATTCCAGTTAAGGATGCAGAAATCCTTGTGGGGAGCGTATATCTTACCGATCATTCCCAGCGAGTCGAATTTATACTTGTAGGCTTCGGGGATAGCCAGTGTTTGCGCCAGTATTTCTTCTATATTGCGATGTAGCTTTATGGCAAGGCTATCGTCTTTTGTTTCGCGTATATCTCTGAATAATTGTTGTATAGATGCCTCGGCAGGCCAAAAGTCAACAGTTGGCTTTTTCTTTCCGTACGTTTCAATCGACAGGGAAAGCAGTTCGATAACAATGCAAAGCAATGGAATGATTTTTTTCATTTTGCTCAAACATTGCATGGCCACGTTATCGAACGATAACATTCAGTTCCTTCAACAGTTTGTCTTTGTATGATTTCCCGATAGGAATGTTATTCCTGACTTTGTCGCTTGTCTTGATATGGATCGTATTGTCCTCAATGCTGTGAATACTGCCGACATTCACGATGAACGACCTGTGGACGCGCAGGAATTGTTTCGGGGGAAGCTTTTCCTCAATGGCATGCATAGTGAAATGGATCATGTATTTTTCATCGTATGTATTGATGATCACATAGTTCTCCATAGCTTCTATCCAAAGGATATCGGCATATTTCAATTTGACCAGCGACGAGTTGTGCTTGATAAATATTTCGTCGCCTTTTGCATGCATCCGGCTTTTTTCCTGGCGTTCCAAAACTTTGGCTACAGCTTTGGAAAACCGGCTGTACGCAAAGGGCTTCAGCAGGTAATCGGTAACATCATATTCAAACGCATCAATAGCGTATTTGTCTTTTGACGAAATGATAATGACCTGGGGCAATGTGCTCAACGAATTTAGGAAATCGATACCGGTCATCTCCGGCATTTCGATGTCGAGAAATATCAAATCGATACTTTCGTTCGAATTCAATACATTAATAGCTTCTACGGCGCTGGAAAGCGAATATAACAGTGTGAGCGATTCTGTTTTTTTTACAAAATCCTCAATGATCTTTCTTACAAAGCTATCATCATCTATGATAATGCAATTCATCAATACTT
>JAISDP010000163.1 GCA_031264715.1 Bacteroidales bacterium | reverse complement strand
TCTGATGGTTGCTGCTAAAAAAAAGGGGGAACCGCGTTCCCCCTTTTTTTATTTTCCTAACTTTTTTGAGAAGTCCTCATATTTTGCCTCATATTCGGGATATTTCGTTTTTAAACGATAATACAATATCCGAAGCGTTTCCATGGTTGCCGCTTCATCAGGATTTATTTCAAGAGCCTTTTCCAAAAGCGGAACAGCTCTCTGGAACTCTTCATCAGCTATGTCTTTCTTAGCCTCAAATCCGGCGGTGGTCTTTTCCGCATTGGCATCATCCATTAGCTTGATGGCATTATTGTAATACACAACCGCTTTATTGAAGTATGGCTCAAAATACTTGGGATTAGCGGCTATAGCCTCATCATAGGCTGCAAGTGATTTTTCGCGTTCTCCAAGTTCATCCAATACTTTTCCTTTGGCAAAAAGCAGGTTGGCATTTTGGGGATCTTTTGCTACAGCCCGGTCCAAATAATTTAATGCCTGTTCATTTTCCTGGCGCGACAGGTAATAATTGATCAGGTCGTACATCAGCCGTTCATAGTCCGGATATTTTTCAAACCCTGTTTGGGCTGATTTCAAAGCTTTTTCGGGATCGCCAATTTTTATATAAGCAATGTAGAGAATGTCGTATATCTGGCCTTTGCTATCTCCAATTTCCTTATATCCAAGCGATAAAGCTTTTTCCAAATTATCGACAGTTTGTTGCCACATACTGCTGTCGATTTCGCTTTGTGCATATGCTGCATAACCGGCATAGAAATAATAGGAAGTATCGGCAACTCCCGTCAATTTGCTTACATCAATCCGTTGCAAAGCGGTGTTGTATGCATCCTTATATTTTACGAGGGCGATTTCGTTGAAAAATTTGTTTTCCAGGTCAATCGCGATCGCTTTGTATGCTTCGCCGATTTTCTTTGCGTTTTTACCTTTTTCATCCAGCGATGCTGCCTTTTGATAAGCGCTAACCGCATCGGCCAACGGATTGTTAACCACGGTTTCGGTCTCTTCCCAGCTTTTCAACAAGCCGCCTGCAAAATGCAGCTTAATCTGGCTGTATTCGTAAATTTCCTTCGCTTCTCCGGCTTCTTCGACCGTAAGCGCCTGTTTCGGCTCTTTAAAATACAGCGGGGCTTCGGTTGTGGGCATTCCAAAACGCAAATATCCAACATTTGCATTATAAGCATCCTGGAACAATTTTCCACGGTCCATCCATGTTTTCGGATTGATACTCTTTTTGGCGTCCTGAGTAGCCGCATCGCTTTTTGCGATATTATCTTTCAGCGATTTAAACTTACTCTCGTTTTGAGCAAAACAGCTAACTCCTAAAAAGAAAACTGCTGCCATTAAAAGTGCTATCTGCTTCATATTCAAATTTTAAAGTTTTTTTTGGTTTGATAAATACTGGTGACAAAAATAATCATAAATTGAATGAATACAATTTTTTGAACAAATTCTTTTTAATTGTCGTATCAACAACAGGCAGGGGCTTCTCCTCTCCTACTCTACCCTGCATGTTTTTTTAGAAAAACTCCCACTTGTGGGGTATTTTGTAAATGAGGATATGACTGTATCTTTGAAAAAAGTTTTGATGTCATGAAAAAATCGGTTTACCTCTTGTTGCTTTTCGTCGCTATTTCTGTTAACCGGGCGCAGGATGTCGACTCGCTGGTGAATATGTTGAACACGCAAAAACATACTCCTGACGAGCAACTCGGTCTGTACCTGGATATATGTCGCATATACATGTATGCCGATACGAAAAAGAATATGGAATATGCCGAAAAAGGGCTGGCGCTTGCCGGGAAGGAAAACAACCTGGCGATGGCTGCCAAATTTACCGAATTGATGGGAGTTACCTACAGTATAAGGGAAAGCTACGATACGGCTTTCGCGTATTTCGAAAAGGCGCTCGGCATGGCGCTGGAATCAAGGGACAAGGTACAGGAAGCTTCGACTTATATCAGTTGGGGAGTTATGTGTGGCAGGCAGGGGAAAAGGGATATGGCGCTGGAATATTACATGAAGGCCCTGCCGCTGGTCGAAAACGATCCCAGGGGCAGTTATCAGTATGCAGCCGTGCTGGGAAATATCGGCATGATTCACCTCGGATTGGGGAATACCGAACGCGCCATCCATTACTTCGAACTGCTGAAAGAAAAATCCGAAAGAGAGAACGACTATTTTGGAATAAGAAATGCGTACGAAAGCCTTGGCCCGATATACAGAACACAGGGTAAACTCGAAAAGGCGCTGGAATATGCCCGGAAAGTGGTCGATATCAGTCGCAAAAGCGGCGAGATGCGTTCCGAAATCAATGGCATGATGAATTTGGCAAGAATCCATATGGAGGAATATAAAGATTACGAAAAGGCGCTGGAATATGCCCGAGCGTGTCTGCCGCTTGCTCAAAAATATGACGATTCGAGATATATATCCGGCGTATGGGAATTATTGTCGGATATATATCTCGGACAAAAACAATACAGGGATAGCGAAGATGCTGCAACCCTTGCCTGGGCGGCAGATTCCCTTAATTCCGGGATCGCGCTTAATTTGGCGCTTTCCAATATACATTTGGGCAATAGCGATAAAGCGGAAACTTTCCTGTGGAAATATATCGATCTGGTCAACGAGCGTAACAAAAAGAGCCTCCAGGAAACCTTGGCAGAAATGGACGTGAAGTACGAAACCGGAAACAGGGAGATGCGTATTGTTTCGCTGGAAAAAGAAATTGTACAGTATATCTGGCTTGGGCTGGCCGGCGCGGCAATCCTGTTGCCGCTTATTATACTTTTGTTTGTGCGTCACCGGCTTACCGTGCAGAAGCGCAAGATTGCCGAACAGCAGGTAAAGCAGCTCGAACAGGAAAAACAATTGATCGCCGCCCAGGCCATACTCGACGGCGAAACTGCCGAACGCGTGCGTCTTGCCCGCGACCTGCACGACGGACTCGGCGGTATGTTATCAGTAATAAAATTAAATTTAAAGGACATGAAAGGATATTCCATCTTGGACAATTCGGATGTGAATCGCTATCATAAGGCGCTGGATATGCTCGACCAGAGTATCGGCGAGCTTCGACGCGTGGCACATCACATCATGCCGGAATCGCTCATGCGCTACGGGTTACAAACCTCGCTCGAGGATTTCTGCCGTGCCATCCCTGGCGCCAATTTCCGGTATTTCGGGGAAAAAACGCGACTGGACAACAGCCTGGAAGTGCTTGTTTATCGCTGTGCCTACGAACTGATAAACAATGCCGTGAAACATGCAAAATCCACGGTCATTAATGTACAGCTGATGATTGACGCCGGCCTGGTGTCGCTTACCGTACAGGACAATGGCGTTGGATTCGATCCCGCGTCGATTACACCCGGTGCGGGGCTGGAAAATATCCGCACCCGAATATCGGCCTGCAACGGCAAAATGCATGCCTGGTCGGAACCCGGTAAAGGAACGGAAGTGAGTATTGAAATAGAAAAGACCGAGAATTAAATTAGAAAAATTGACCGTATGATAACTGTTCACATTACAGATGACCATAAAATGCTGGTGGAAGGGTTAATCGCTTCGATCAACGAATCGGAGGTCGCCACGGTAACAGGCACATCATATACATTGGCCGAGTGCCGCAAAGTATTACTTGTACAGTTACCCGACGTGCTGCTGCTTGATCTTAACCTGCCCGACGGCAGCGGCATCGACTTCTGCGCGGAAGTAAAACAGGCGTATCCCTCTGTTAAGATACTGGTGCTCACCTCGCACGACGTATATTCCATCGCCAAGCGCGTGATGGATAACGGGGCTTCGGGGTATATCCTGAAAAATTCCCTTTCGGAGGAAGTAATTGCCGGCATCGAAGCCGTGATGAACGGCGAAACGTTCCTTTGCAACGAAATTGATGCGCTGATGCGCAAGCGCACCGAGCAGCCTGTATGGCTTACTGCACGCGAACGGGAACTGCTGCGGCTGATTGTTGACGGCTACACCAACCAGGAAATCGCCGACAAGATTTTCCTGAGTGTGGAAACCATCAAAACCTACCGCAAGAATCTGATCCTGAAACTTGGCGCCAAAAACTCCATGATGCTGGTTAAATTGGCCATTGAAAAGAAATTGATATAGAACCACGAGTTGATCATCCCGGAAGGAAGGTTTAAGTTGGAAAGCCTCAATAAATGTTAATAAACACTTTAACAAATGGAGGGTATGATGATGCTGGTGAATAACATATGGGACGGATTATGTATCTTAATTTTCCGCAGTCCATTTTAATTCACGGTATTTTGCGTTTGCTTCCGGATATGCGTTTTGCGGGATATAGACGGATAAACCGCTGAACGACCTGATCGGAAGCAGCGTTGCGGCGCCTGCGGTGTAGTAACTGTCGGTATGCGCTTTATAAACAATGCAGCCATCGAGTTCGGCAGTAAACTCACTGTAACTGTCGGGTGAAAGATGTTTGGCATAATCGCCCAAATCGAAATAAATTTTCTGCTGTCCGTAGCCGAAAGTTTGAATGTCGTTCAGGCTGATGTCTTTTTCATTGCTTGCCTGCCCCGCAACCTCTTTAAATATGCCGGCTACGGCATCCAGTCCCGCTGTGCGCACTACGCTGACTGTTGCCGAACGAAACAGCCCGCTCTGGGCGTTGAAGCAGTCGTAAAAATCCTGTGCAACGCCTTGCAGGTCGGCTTGGGGATAAGTGAAAAGCCGCTCCGGCATTGTGGAATAGACAAAGCCAGGACTTACCACTTCGGCAGGCGAAGCGACGATGTAATCCGTTTTTTCTTTCAGTTCGTAGCAAACTTCGACCGAGCCCATAAAGCAGGCGTCGAAGATGATAAAGTCCATTTTATAAGGGATTGCAGCGGCAAAATCGGCAAGTTCCATATAATTGCCGGTTTCGGCTGTTCCGTTGTCTAAAATCACGGAGCGCAGTTGCGGCGACGGGTTCGACATTGTGGCGGGCAGCCAGCCGGTGGCGTGCGACAGCACAACCAGGCCATACGACGCTGCCGGACGATATTCTCTCACCCTGTTCAGCACGCGGGTAAGCGTGACGGCGCCCGCAGAATTTTCGGGCGGATAAATTTCCACGGTATCAGACATATTGCCTTTTTGCGGATGCGTGTAAATATGAATAAGCGAGGGGTGGTCGCCTGCATCGGCATAAACCAGCAGATTGCCGTCGATATCCCGGTTCCATCCGTTTTTCAGTTGTCCGGTTTTTTGTGCGGCTTCGGCGCGAAAGTTGTTGTCCGTGCCCAGATAGACCAGCACGGTGCGCCGATTGCTTGCGGGCGGGGAATAGTCGGGTGGATCGTCGCGTTTGCAGGCGAAGAAAAATACCTGAATCACGATGAGTACGATGATTTGAGTGACCTGACTTTTTATCTGCATCATTTTTTATTTCAAATCCGAAACATAACTGATGTCTTTGACCCCGCAGAAACGCGTTGCATTGCGTCTCTGCAAGAGGTATCCGACATTCGAATTGCATCGCCCGGTTATTCAGGTGATTTCGCAGACAACTGTCTTTTCAGTTCTTCGATGAGTCTGTCTTTGTCTTCGAGAGCTTTGAGCCGTTCTTTATCCCTTTCTTCATACTCTTCGAGCGTCAGGTCGATCCTTATATGATCCCAGTAAGCGTCATAGACTTCCAGCTCTTCGCGGGTGAAGGCGCCTTCCTCGCATATTTCTGCAGCCATGCG
>JAISDP010000151.1 GCA_031264715.1 Bacteroidales bacterium | reverse complement strand
GTATCCGCCCCAGGTCGCCAGCAGGCAAAGAATGACACTCAGCAGGGCGTAAACAAAAAACAGGAAGACGTCGCCTTGTTTCAAAAGGCTGAAGTTTTCCCACGAAAAGGTGGAAAATGTGGTAAATCCGCCGCAAAACCCAACAGTGAGCAAACACAGGTACGAATTCCTGTCGGCGACGGCCGGGATTGCCAAGAACAACCCGATGAGGAACGAACCGAGGATATTCACGCCAAAAGTGGTCAACGGGAAAACGGATGTGGAACATTGGGCCAATAAACGCGCTATGCCGTAGCGGGCTACGCTTCCCAAACCTCCACCAATGAATACAAGCGAAAATAATTTGATCATGATCATTCGTATTTTGAGATCGCTCAAAAGTAAGGTTTTTGACAATATGGTAGCGCAGATTTATTTCATAGCGTTTCAAAAAAGAAATAACCAATAATCAATTGTTTTCGTATTTTTGCAAAAAATGAATTCCATTGAAAGTTTTCGGCATCATCCCTGCGCGTTATGCATCTACCCGTTTTCCGGGCAAACCGTTAGTCCAGCTTGACGGCCACAGTATGGTCGAGTGGGTGTACCATCGCACATCGAAAGCATTCGACATGGTAGCAGTGGCTACCGACGACGAACGTATCGCTGCCGAAGTGCGTCGTTTTGGCGGCCGGGTGGTGATCACCTCTCCCGACCACCGCAGCGGTACCGACCGTTGTGCCGAAGCCTTGTTGCGGATGCAGGTAGAGGATGGTACAAAAGCTGATGTGGTGGTGAATGTGCAAGGCGACGAACCGTTTATCGACCCAGCGTTGCTTTCCCGGCTGGCGGCCTGTTTCAACGACAGTTCCACACAGATTGCCACTGTGGTGAAACCATTTGAAAACACCGTCGACATGCTGAATCCGAATAACGTAAAAGTTGTGATGAGCGCTACCGGGCGTGCCGTTTATTTCAGTCGTTCGCCCATCCCGTACATCCGTGGGTTTGCCCGGGAGGAGTGGCTCGGCCAGCATACTTTTCACTGGCATCTTGGCCTGTACGCCTATCGCGCCGCTGTTCTCGACCGGTTGACACAATTGGCTCCCTCGCCGCTCGAAATCGCCGAGTCGCTCGAACAAAACCGCTGGCTCGAAAATGATTATTGCATCCGCGTCATACAAACCCAGGGGGAAAATATTGCAATCGATACGCCCGAAGATTTGGTGTATGCGCAAAGCCGGCTCGCCGAAAAACAGATTCGTTTTTGATTATAAAAGCATTTTATTGTTACAAATCAGATTTACCATGAAGATTACAAAAAACTCCTCAGTTTTACCTTTTATCTTTTACCTTTTATCTGCCGCCTTGCTTTTTTCCTGCAAGGACCCGTACCCCGGCTATACTAAAGCCGACGAAGGTATCTATTATAAATTGTTGATGGTTGGCGAACAGGATCAATGCTGTCATTTTGGCTATTATGTAACCGCTAACATTGCGTACGTCACCATGGATGATTCTATTTTCTTCTCGGGGATACGCAAATTCAAGGTTTCCAAACCCGATTTCCCCGGATCCATCGACAAATGCTTTACCCTGATGTGCGAACATGATTCGGCTCAATTCATCATTTCCGCGTTGGATTTTTTCGAAAAAACGCTTGAGAATACAGTGCCTGATTACCTGAGCGCCGACGGGAAGATGAAAGTATCCATCAACCTTATGGATATCCAGACGCCGGAAGAATACGAACGCGAAAAAGAAGCTTTCCTGCATTGGATCGAGGATTTGGGCGAATATGAAAAAGTGCTCCTGAAACAGTATATCCGCGATTCGGAAATTGAAATTCCGCCGATGGAGGACGGCATATATTACATTGTGCAGCAAACAGGCAACAACGACAGCCCTGTTGTTGCAACCGGCGATACCGTTGTGATCCATTATGAGGGGCATTTCCTGAACGGCAAGTTTTTCGACTCGACACGCCGCCGCAATGATCCCCTGCAATTTGTGTATGGTCAGCAATGGCAGGTAATTGGCGGGCTGGAAAAGGCCATCGGCAAGATGCACGAGGGCGACAAGGCGCTGGTAATCATCCCGTCCGAACAGGCCTTTGGCGCTGACGGTTCGGTGGAAGGAATTGTTCCCCCGTTTACACCCGTCGTTTTTGAAATAGAGTTAATTAGTGTTAAATAAATAACATTTTCCTGTATCGAAACGCAACGTTTCGATCATTTCACGTCTTATTATTTAAGTAACAAAATGTACCGTTGTTAGATCATGAACAGAAAATATTTAATTTTATTGTGTACGTTGTTTTTGTGCGTTTTGTACGCGTGCAGCACCAACGATACCGATGAAAAGTTAGCCGCAGAAGAGCAAAAATTGACCGATTATATTACCTCCACTTATCCCGATGCGATTAGCCTGGGAGGGAGTGCGTATCTGGTTAAGACAGTGGAAAAACCCGATGGCGCAAAAATAGAAGCCGGCAATTACATTTTATGGAACAGGCAAATAAAAAATCAGATAACCGGTGACCTGGACTATACGAGTGACTTATCGGATATAAAGTTTGCAGACTCGTACGTCGACGGGGGGCCTGAACTGACCCTGATACAATCATCTATTCTCGATGAAGGGCTGAAACACATGAGTAAAGGCGAAAAAGGCGACATATATATCCCCTCGCGCTGGCTTTTTTGTGATTTTCAACCCAGGATTTTTTCCGTAGAGATTGTGGATGTGATCAGCAAGGGATTGTCTCTATACCATGAGGCGCTGATGTTCGGCTATATCAAAAATACATATCAGGAAATGGCTGACACGATCAAAGATGTGATATCTACCGTCGACAATACGGAATACAATGTGATGTATCACATTATTAATAAAGGCGCCGGCGGGAAAATCGCCGATGGTATGATTGCGTCGAAAGTAAGCATATCCTACCTGATCCGGGATAACGATGTCCACCAATATGCCAGGGAGGACCACACATGGAATACAAGCCCAAGCGAGAAGGTAAATACGCTAACCAGGACAAATTGTATCGGAGAAATCCTGAAAGAAATGAATAGAGGAGGGGAAGTGGTGGTGGCCATGCCATCAAACCTGTACTGGGAAGATAAAGACTTGCCGAGAAATAATTCTGCGCAGTACTGTATACCCAAGTGGTCGGTTGCTATTTTCATCATAACAACCCAATAAGAATCATTTCTTTTTTAGACAAAAACCGCTATTTTTGTCCGGTAAATAAAACCAACGATCCCCTTAAACCGAAATCTATAGGCAAATATCTACGCTTGAACCAATAAATAGTCAGTTAAATGATGAATTTACAGGAATTGTCGGACCAGGCTCTGGTTGAACAATTTGTTGCAGGCGATAGTAAAAGTTTTGAAGTGTTGATAGAACGACACAGGAACCGTTTATTCTCGTACATATACTATACGGTCAAAAATCGGCATAAAGCCGAAGACATATTTCAGGAAACGTGCATCAAGGCCATCACATCCATGCTCGGCGGACGCTATTCCGAAGCGGGACGCTTTTTGCCCTGGATGACGCGTATTGCACATAACCTGATCATTGACCATTTCCGCCAGGAGAAACAATTGATCATCTGTTCTTCCGATGGTTTTGCTGTTTCGGTGCTCAATTCTCCCAAATATTCGGATGCTACCATTGAAGATGATATGGTACAGGATCAGATATATGCCGATGTTCGCAACCTGATTGATTACCTGCCCGATGAACAAAAGGAAGTAATTCTGCTCCGCCATTATGGTGATCTGAGTTTCAAGGAAATAGCCGAATATACCGACGTAAGCATCAATACTGCATTAGGCAGGATGCGCTATGCCCTGATCAATCTTCGCCGCCTTATCAAGGAAAACGGCATACAGGTGACTGCGTCGGGAAAATGAAGAAGCGTTTTACATAAAGTGCAGCCTGTTTGCTGAATTTCCCCCATTTTTCTGCTGTTTGTGAGAATAAATTAATATTTTTTACAAAAAATGAAACCTTATCGGGGCTAAATCAGTATATATATTATTAAATAGAGTATTGATTAATTTAATATGGAGCAAAAGTTGAAAATAGCATCAAAAACGGATAGTCTGC
>JAISDP010000118.1 GCA_031264715.1 Bacteroidales bacterium | reverse complement strand
TCTAAACAAGTAATTTACGGTCATATAAAAACATTCGATAAAAACATTTTTTTGCAAATCTTTGAGGGTTTGCAGTTAAATGTCTATTTTCGTGGGCTTAAAAAGTTTAATTTTTTGATGTAACAGGTCATGACAAATCATCTCCAAGAGCAACCCGGAGCCGAAATGCCCCAGGACAATTCCCAATCAACCGGCGATCTGCAAAACGTGGAAAACAAATCAATCGCGTTGGACAAGACAGATGACGCCAACCCTGCATCCGTGGAAGAGCCGGAGGTTGAAGCTATTGCCGAAACCGGTCGTGTCGACATTGAAGATGAAACACAGGAAACAACCGTTGATGAAGCTGTTCCGGCAGTCGGACAACCCGATGTTGAGAAGGAAGAAGTCGATGATCATCACCCTGTTCCGGAGGAAGAACAGGTTCATGATGCTGTTGTTGAAACTGTTCCGGCAGTAGAAAATATCGAGGAGGAAAAACCCGGTCGGGACAAGGAAGATACGGACGAAGACGACTTCGACGAAGACGATGAATCGGAGCCCGCAGGCAAGACAGAAGCGGATTATGCCGGCCTTAGCCGGAAGGAAATCGTAGAGCATTTGCGTCAATTGCTTGATAAGGGCGATATTGATACCATCCGTGCGGAAATAGACGCGATCAAGTTCCAGTTTTACCGGAAACTGAAAGCCGAGGAAGAACTGCAACGCGCCGAACATATCGAAAATGGCGGCGCCGAAGATAGCTACGTATACGAAGAAGATGAGCAGGAACTGATCCTGAAAAACCTGCTAAACAGGTATCGCGAAATACGCAATGTCCACAATGAGCAGATGGAGACCGAGAAACAAAAGAATCTCGAAGCAAAGCTCAAAATCATTGACGAATTGAAGGAATTAACCGGTGGTTCCGAGTCAATCGGCGAAACGTTCCAGCAATTCAGGGATTTGCAGAACCGCTGGCGCGCCGTCGGACTGGTGCCTCAAACGGAGGTGAAAAACCTGTGGGATACCTATCATCATTATGTCGAAGTATTCTACGATTACATCAAGATCAACAGGGACTTGCGCGATTTGGATTTCAAGCGTAACCTCGAAGCAAAGATCGAACTGTGCGAAAAAGCCGAAGCGTTGTTGCTCGAATCATCGGTTGTAAACGCTTTCCACAGATTACAGACCTTCCACGAGCAATGGCGCGAGATAGGCCCCGTGCCGCAGGAAATGCGCGTAGAGATTTGGGAGCGCTTCAAGACGGTTTCTTCGCAAATCAACAAGCAGCACCAGGAATATTTCGAAAACCTGAAAGAAGCGCACAAGAAAAACAAGGAAGCCAAGGAAGCCCTGTGTGCGAAGGTGGCGGAAATTGCCCAGCGACCGATGAACTCGTCGAATCAGTGGAGGAAAAACGCCCAGGAAATCGTCGAAATACAGAAATTGTGGAATACCATCGGGTATACCAACAAAAAGGATAATCACAAGCTTTTCAAGCGTTTTCATGCATTGTGCGACAGCTTTTTCAACCAGAAGCGCGAGTTTGCGGGGCAGGAAAAGGAAGTACGGGATAATAACCTGCAACTGAAGCAGGATCTTTGCGTACAGGCCGAAGCGCTCAAGGACAGTACCGAATGGAAGACAACCACCGACGAATTCATCCGGTTGCAGAACAAATGGAAGGAAATAGGCAACATTCCGTCGAAATACCGCGAATCAATCTGGAAACGCTTCCGTGCGGCCTGCAACTATTTTTTCGAGCAAAAGGCAAAACATTACTCGTCGGTCGATTCGGGATATGACAACAACCTGAAAGCAAAGCAGGCGTTGATCGATCAGATCAGGAACTTCGTACAATCGAAGAATCCCGGGGAAAGTTTCGAGCAATTGAAGGAACTTCAGCGCCAATGGAGCGATATCGGCTTTGTGCCCATCAAATATAAAAAGAAGATACAGGAGGAATACCGTGAAGCCATCAACAAGCAGTACGACGCCCTGCGGTTAGATGATAGCGAACGTAACCGCCTGCACTACAAAAGCAAGGTCGAAAACATGGCGTCGGCGCCCAAGTCGCGCGGCAAGCTCGATTCGGAACGCGACCGCTTGATGCGCAGATACCAGCAGTTGCAGAGCGACCTGGTAGTGTGGGAAAACAATATCGGGTTCTTCTCTAAATCGAAAAACTCCGAAACCATGATTGCCAACGTCCAGCGCATGATTGAGCAGGGAAAAACCGAAATGAAGGAGCTGGAAGAAAAAATCAGGATCATCGATTCGATGGAAAACGATAACGCATAATTCATAATTCATTAATGAAATGAACATGTTTTTTAATCTATTGAAGTGAAAAGTAACAACAAAACAACGTCGACAAAGTACATTTTTGTGACGGGAGGCGTGGCCTCGTCACTGGGCAAGGGAATCATATCCGCCTCCATCGGTAAACTGCTCCAGTCGAGGGGTTACAAAGTAACCATCCAAAAGTTAGACCCGTACATCAATATCGACCCGGGGACGCTCAACCCATACGAGCACGGTGAATGTTTCGTGACGCAGGACGGCGCCGAAACAGACCTCGACCTGGGTCATTACGAACGTTTCCTGGACATTCCGCTGCTTCAGGCCAACAGTGTTACTACCGGAAAGGTATATCAGGAAGTAATTTCGAAGGAACGCCGGGGCGATTACCTCGGAAAAACGGTACAGGTAATCCCGCATATTACCGATGAGATCAAACGCCGCATCCTGCTGGTGGGCGGACGCGGCAAAGCGGACGTCGTGATTACCGAAATAGGCGGTACGGTGGGCGACATTGAGTCGCTGCCTTATATCGAAGTGGTGCGCCAGTTGCGGTACGAGATGGGAACGGGCAATGTGGCTGTGGTACACCTTACCCTGGTACCTTATCTCGCTGCAGCGGGCGAACTGAAGACCAAACCGACGCAACACTCCGTAAAGATGCTTCTCGAAGAAGGGGTACAGCCCGATGTGCTGGTTCTTCGCACCGAACGGAGACTTTCCGACGACATGCGCAGGAAGGTAGCTTTGTTTTGCAACGTGGACAAGGATTCGGTAGTCGAATCCATCGATGTATCCACCATCTACGAAGTGCCGTTGCGGATGCTCGATCAGAGGCTGGACATAACCTTGCTCAACAAGCTGAACCTGAGCGCCGACCAAAAACCCGCCCTGGACGATTGGCGCAAGTTTGTGTACAGCATACAAAACCCAAAGAAAACGGTAACCATCGGCTTGGTTGGCAAATACGTAGAGTTGCCCGACGCCTACAAGTCGATTATCGAATCGTTTATACACGCCGGCGCCAGGAATGACTGCAAAGTAAAAGTGGTATCGATACATTCGGCTACCGTTACCGAGGAAAATGTGAAGGACAAACTGAACGGTTTCCAGGGAATACTGGTCGCTCCCGGTTTCGGCGAACGCGGTATTCACGGGAAAATGCTTGCAGCGCAGTACGCCCGCGAAAATAATGTCCCGTTCATAGGGATCTGCCTTGGTATGCAGATTGCAGTCGTCGAATTTGCCCGCAACGTGCTTAATCTGTACGACGCTCATTCTACCGAAATGGTACATTCCACGCCGCACCCGGTGATCGACCTGATGGAACAGCAAAAGGGAATCACCGAGAAAGGCGGAACGATGCGGTTGGGCGCATACCCCTGCAAGCTGGAGAAAGGCAGCAAGGCGTATGTAGCTTATGGCCGTGTCGAAATATCGGAACGCCACCGTCACCGCTACGAATTTAACAATGCATATTTGGCAGCGTTCGAAAAGGCCGGCATGAAAGCCACCGGGCACAATCCCGAAACCGGTCTGGTGGAAATCGTGGAGATACCCACGCACAAATGGTTTGTCGGTGTGCAGTTCCATCCCGAATACAGCAGCACCGTGTTGCATCCGCACCCGTTATTTGTGGACTTTGTGAGAGCGGCATTGGGATAACCTCCTCCTGAAGGGAAAAAGCGCGTCATCCCTCTCCTGTGTAGAGGAAATGGGGAGAGGCCGGAAGATAATTTAGTAAATAATTGAAACATAAAATCGTTAATGGATAGAAATACAGTTATAGGTTTACTCCTTATTATAGCAATATTAATAGGTTATAGCATTTGGAGCCGTCCGTCGCAAGAAGAGGTAGCCCGGATGCAGCGTCAACGCGATTCCATCGCTATGGTCAACCGGGCGGAACAGGCGCGTCTGGCCGAAGAGTTTCGCAAAACGGAAGAACAGGCGCTTTTGGCAGCCGCGGATACCACGGTGGCCGATTCGCTTCGGAAACATGACCTGCAGGATAAGTTCGGCGCTTTTTCGCAGGCCGCTACGGGCGAAAACCGCTTCATCACCATGGAAAACGAGGTGATGAAAGTACGTATTGCCGCCAAAGGCGGACGACCTTACTCGGTGGAGCTGAAAAATTACAAACGGTACGACAAATCGCCACTCATTCTTTTCGACGGCGATTCAACCGTTTTCGGCTTTAAATTCTTTGCGCAAAATCGCAGCATTGTCACCAATAATCTTTATTTTGAACCGCAAACGGAAAATTCGCACATACAGGTCGCGGGCGATTCCACTACCCTGGTGATGCGGCTGAATGCCGGCGAAAACACCTGCATTGAGTATCGCTACACCATGAAACCCAATAATTACATGATGGGTTTCGATGTGCGCCTGTCGAATATCAACCAGATGCTGGCCAATAATCAAACCGTTATCGATTTCGACTGGCAGATGTACTCGCCCCGCCAGGAAAAGGGAGCGCAAAACGAAAATCAGTACACATCGCTGTTTTACAAGTACTATCAGGACGATGTGGAGGAGTTAAGCCCCACCAAGGACAACGACCAGAAACGTGTAGCTACGCGCTTGGACTGGGTGGTGTTCAAGCAGCAGTTTTTCTCGTGGGGGCTGGTTGCCGGGCAAAGTTTTTCTAATGCCGAACTGCAGTCAAGCAAACCGGCGGATCAAAATCGGTTTATCAAGAAATATGGCGCGTTGATCGGAATGGAATTTAAAAGCGGCCAAGCCGACCAGACCATCCCGATGTCGCTTTATTTTGGTCCCAACCATTACAAAACGCTCAAAAAGTACGACGAAGGACTGGAACAACTTGTGCCGCTTGGCCGAAGTATCATCCGCTGGATCAACCGCTTCGTCATCATCCCACTGTTCGACTGGCTGGGTGGATTTATTGGCAGCTACGGACTGATCATCCTGTTGATGACCATCATCATCAAAGTCGGCTTGCTCCCGCTGACCTTTAAATCGTTCATGTCGTCGGCCAAAATGCGTGTGCTGAAGCCGCAGATCGACGAGATCAACCAGCGCATCCCAAAGGAGAAAGCAATGGAACGGCAACAGGCGACGATGGCATTATACAAAAAAGTCGGCGTCAGTCCGATGGGCGGTTGCCTCCCCATGCTGTTGCAGATGCCCATCCTGATCGCCATGTTCCGTTTCTTCCCGGCATCCATCGAATTGCGCCAGCAATCGTTCCTGTGGGCTACCGACTTGTCCACTTATGATTCGATTTTCGATTTTCCGTTCAATATCCCGTTCTATGGCGACCACATCAGCCTCTTTACCTTGCTGATGACCGTTTCCACGATGATCAGCATGAAGATGAGCAGCGGACAGACGGACACATCGGCCATGCCCGGCATGAAAACCATGATGTACATCATGCCCGTGATGTTCATGTTCTTCCTCAACAATTATTCGGCAGGGTTGACCTATTATTATTTTCTGGCCAACCTGATCACAATCGTTCAGAACGAAATTTTTAAACGCTCGATCGATGAGAATAAGATATTGGCCAAGCTGCATGCCAACAGCGCCAAGCCTGTGAAGAAATCGAGATTTCAGCAGCGACTCGAGCAGATGCAAAAGCAGCAGCAAACCATGGCGCAGGCGAAAGCAAAGACGAATAAGAAAAAATAAGTATTCAAACTCGAAGGTTTTCAACACCTCCGAGCTTTTCAGATGTATCATTTAATATATAAACCTAAAATGAAATTGTTAGAAGGGAAAATCGCAGTAGTAACCGGAGCAGCCCGGGGCATCGGCAAGGCCATCGCCCTGAAACTCGCTTCGGAAGGAGCAAGCGTGGCGATCACCGATTTGGCATACAACGATGCCGCACAAGCAGTAGAAAACGAATTGACGGCTATGGGCGTCAAAGCGAAGGCGTATGCTTCCAATGCTGCCGATTACAGTGATACCCAGAAGGTAGTGGACGAAATCGTCAAGGATTTCGGCCGGATCGACATCTTAGTGAACAACGCGGGCATTACCAAGGATGGCGCGCTCAAACGCATGACCGAAGACCAGTGGGATGCCGTGATCTCCGTCAACCTCAAATCGGTGTTCAACTTCACCAGGGCCGTGCAACCCGTCATGTGGAAGCAAGCCGGCGGGAGCATCATCAACATGAGTTCGGTAGTAGGCGTGTCGGGCAATGCCAACCAGTGTAACTATTCCGCATCGAAAGCCGGTATTATCGGGTTCACCAAGTCGGCCGCCAAGGAAATGGGCGTACGCGGCATCCGCAGCAACGCCATTGCGCCGGGCTTCATCGAAACCGAGATGACTGCCGCCTTACCCGAAGAAATCCGCAAAAGCTGGAACGAAAAAATACCTCTTCGCCGTGGCGGAACCCCCGAAGATGTGGCCAACGTGACCCTGTTCCTGGCATCCGATCTCTCGGCTTATGTCAACGGGCAGGTGATCAACGTTTGCGGCGGTATGAATACATAAGAGTTTCGAGTCAGTAGACAATTCTGCATGTTGTTAGGCCGATTTTTCAACATCACGTCCATCGAAACCCTTGCTGCGCAGCATTACAGGGTTTCGGTGACGCTTGTGCCGGAGCATCCGGTTTACGAAGGGCATTTCCCGGGAAATCCCGTTGTGCCGGGTGTCTGTTCACTGCACATGATTGTTGAATGTGCCGGGGAAGCGCTGGGATATCCTGTCGTAATGTACCAGGCACAGGTTGTTAAATTCCTGGGAGTGATACGGCCATCGTCCGATATGGCTTTGGGGATAGATCTGCTGCTGGACGATGAAATGGCGCTCAAAGCCGCCATCACATCCGGCGAACGGAGGGTGATGGCGTGCAAGGCGAAATTGAAAAGGCTTTGACATCTATTTGAATAATTGATCATTAATATTTGGCACACATTTTGATCCCTCCCGATTTATAGATGGTTTATGGAAGTAAAAGTGGAAAGTAAAATAGGGCGGCTGCGCAGTAGCGATGATCGGATTTACGCCTTTTTATCGGACTGTAATAATTTTCAGTTTGCCGCTAACGATAAGGTGAAAAACTGGCAGTCGGACGGCGAATCGTGCAGTTTTACGGTAGACGGCGCCGGCGATATTGCCTTTCGTATTGTGGAACGACATCCCAATGATCTGGTGAAGTTTTCCATTGAGAATGTCCATGCAGAGAACATTTTCCTGTGGGTTCAGCTGAAAAATGCAAATCCGGGCGATACGCGCGTGAAACTTACCGCGAAACTGGATGTCAACCCGGTAATACGCATGTTTATATCCAAACCGTTAAAGCAAGGCTTGGATAAGATTGTGGAAACGCTCGAAAACGTTTGTTAACGCGGACGAATTTCCTTTCATCAAAAAAATTGTAACATTCGTCAAAAAAAAGCATATATAAGCGCTTATCAATGTAACTTTGTTGTTTCAAAAGCGTAAACGTACATACAATGAAATAAAGGTTGAACGTGAATTTAAATCTGGTGTAAAAAATCAAAATAATAATAACATGAAAAGGTTTTCTTTAGTTTTAATGATTCTTTGCGCAGCCTGCCTGGTGGGTTGTAACAAAGACAGTGAGGGGGAGATTGATCCCGGCAAAAACGAGACCATTTCTTTGATGGATGGAAGCATCATTATCAAGGACCATCCTGATGTGAAGATCACCTCGCGGAACGAATATCCGACAGGTATAGCAACAGAAAACGGATATTCCGCAAGCAGGAAAAGAACGGGTATCAGGACAACATCCGAAGAACCGGGCGCTGACTTGAAAGGAAACGATTACCGTTTCAAGCTGGTTGCCGAGATGAGCACATTGAAGATTGACGGGGTAGACGTACAGGCGACGCATGTAAAAATCACCGATGACGGTTATGCATTTGTGTCTTATAACGAAAAAGGCGCTCCGCACAGGGGCGGCGTCGTTGTGTACAAGTTTACGGTTCATGACGGTTCGCTGGACGACGTAAAAGTGGATGTCGAAGCCGTTTCGTCCATGGAAATGCCAAAAGCCGAAGTGAGCGCGATCGACTACAGCAACGGTAAACTGTATATCACCGGTGCAAGTTCCGATCCCCAATTCGGCTACGATGCCGACGAAGACGGCTTTAACTATGCCTTCTTCATGGCAATGGAACTGAATGTCGACAAATCCTTCAAGGATGTTGCCGAAAATTCGATCGTAAAACTCACCTCGTTTCAGGGAACATCCATCCGCGTGTCGACCGACCGGATATATGTCACTGTTGGCGACGGTACCAACGGAACCGACGGCGGCCTGTACATCTATAATGCCATCGACTATACGCTGGTTAAATCCATTTTGGGTAAAGAATACGTGCGTTCGGTAGATGTGGATGCAGCTAATATTTTCCTGATGCAGGCCCAGCCAGCCCGCGTCACCAAATACGACCTGAACGGCAATGGCGAAACGCTGATATATTCCACAACAGACGAGTCGATGCAGGCGGATGCCAAATCGGAAATGCTGGCATGGGATCAATACCTGTTCGCATCTGAAAATGAAAGCGGCTTGAGAATGATCTTCAAAGAAAACGGCGCTTTGAATGCGTCGCTGGATCGTCCCGGCGCAAATGCCGAAACCGAAGTGACCAACAGCGTGTCAATGAACAGCGACCTCAAGAAAAATTACGGCGGGGAAGATGTCCAATCGAACCTGCTCTTCCTGGCCAATGGCCAGAAAGGACTTTACTGGTATGACGTCATGAAGGATGACGCCGGTAAAGACTGGATTGTTGCCGGCAAGGACAACAGTTTCCTGCTGGGCGGCTCGGTCAATTTCATTGCATCCAAAGGCAATATCGTATTTGTAGCCGATGGTTTGGGTGGCTTGAAAGTGCTGTACATCGGGTTTAACAATGGCGACACGCCTCCTCCGGT
>JAISDP010000052.1 GCA_031264715.1 Bacteroidales bacterium | reverse complement strand
ACACAGGGCGTTGCCCTGTGCTAATGATATCGCTCTTTCAGAGCTTTTTACGCGCCGTTGAGCGGCAATTACAAATTGCCTGATGTTCCGAGCCGAATTGCAAATTCGGCTCAACGGCGTACCACAGAGTGTAAGATACAAAAAACAGAGTGTAAGCAACAAAAAACAGAGTGTAAGATGCGTACCACAGAGTGTAAGCGACAAAAAACAGAGTGTAAGATACGTACCACAGAGTGTAAGCGACAAAAAACAGCTTGTAAGATGCGTACCACAGCTTGTAAGATGCGTACCACAGCTTGTAAGATGCGTACCACAGCTTGTAAGATACGTACCACAGCTTGTAAGATGCGTACCACAGCTTGTAAGATGCGTACCACAGGATGTAAGATACGTACCACAGCATGTAAGATGCATATCACAGCATGTAAGATGCATATCACAGCATGTAAGATGCATATCACAGGGCAACGCCGACAAGACACTGCGGAATGCATGTGCAATATCTGCAATATCTGTTATATCCTGTTTATTCATCATTACTTAACTGCGATCACTGCCCGGAATTTTGATGGATCAATTTCAACCCTTCGGCTACGGGATAGATTTTGCCGTCGACGATACTGACAACGAAGGCATCCTTGAAGTCGGCCTTCACTTTTTTCGCGGTTTCCTGCACCGCGGCATAATCGGCGGTACGGCCGACAATGTACTTGAAGAAATTTTTCGATGTCTGTATCCGTTCCACATTCCTGTATTTCTTGAAATTGTTCGGGTCGGTATCCATCGGTTTGGACGAAGTGGCTACCTGTACGCAAAATTCTATCTTTTTCGAAGCAGCGGCTTTGGGTGGATCGCTTACCTGTGCGGCAGCCTGTTGCGGTTCGGCTGAAGCCGGGACGCTGTCGGCTTTGGACTGGTCGATGCTTACGGCATGTTCGCCCGGACGGAACGAACTGCGGTTCTCGATTTTGGACTTATAGGAATAAAACGCCTGAAAGATGGAAGTTGCCAGTTTTTCCTTCCCTGCTGCCGAATTCATAAATTTTTCCTCTTCGAGGTTGGAGATGAAGCCCACTTCGACCAATACGCTGGGCATGGTCGTCCGCCACAATACCAGAAAATTAGCCTGTTTTACGCCGCGATCGTACCTCTTTGCCGAGTTCTTAAACTGGTACTGCAGTTCTGCCGCAAATCCGAGGCTCTGGTTCAGATACGAATTTTGCAACAGTGAAAAGTAGATGTATGATTCGGGCGAATTAGGGTCAAAGCCTTCGTAACGCGTCGAATAGTCGTCCTCGATGAGGATCACTTCGTTTTCGCGTTTGGCCACTTCCATGTTTTCGGACGATTTGCTGGGTCCCATCACGAACGTTTCGGCGCCGTATGGGGTTTTCTTCTTATTGGCATTGGCATGGATGGATATGAACAGGTTGGCATGCGCCTTATTCGCAATATCGCCGCGCTTGTCGAGTTCAATGAAAACATCCCGGTCGCGCGTATAAATCACTTCCACATCCTTAAATTTTTCCCGGATCATTTTTCCGACCTTCAAGGATATGTCCAGTACAATATCCTTTTCTTTCGATTTGGCGCCAAGCGCACCGGGATCGCGTCCGCCGTGCCCGGGGTCGATCACCACCCTTTTCAGTACCGACGCCTGGTCGTCCTGTGCACGGATGATCCCCGGCTGCGGCAGAAACAGGAAAAGAATGTACCATAAAACAGACGGATGAAAAAACATGCGCCGCCACACAATATACATCATGAATTATCAGTTTTAAAAACCAAACTTTAATCATTAATGCAAAGATTGCTTACCTTTGCCGAATATTTTAATACATAATACACGCCGCAAAAATAGCATAAAACTTGTTTTTGAAGCCTTTTTTATATCTTTTTGTATTGTTTCCATGGGTAAGCATCGACGCTATTACCGCGCAGGAAGCGCCGATAGCCGATAGCCTGGCTGTCGTTCCTGTCGATACGCTTGTTGCCGGCAAACTTGCCGGCGACAGTATCGCTGTTGACTCCACAGCGGTTAAGCCGGGGAAGGAGCCGCCGTTCAAGACCCGCGTTAAATATAAGGCTGCCGATTCGGTCAAGATCAAGATACAGGAGCAACAGGTCTACATGTATAAGGAAACCCGTGTCGATTATGAGGACATAGAACTGACGGCTCATAAAACGCAATTCGATATGTTTTCCAAAATTGTTTACGCCAAAGGAGGGCGCGACAGCCTTGGCCTCGTTATGGAAGCGCCGGTATTCAAGCAGGGAGGACAGGAATACGACGCCGACTCGCTGTCGTATAATTTCGACACCAAGAAAGGCTTTATTTACCGGGTCAAGACCCATCAGGGCGAAGGATACTTGCAGGCTGCCAAAGCCAAACGTTATGCAGACGGGCATCTTGATATGGGTTACGGAATATATACCACATGCGAAGCCGATCATCCCCATTTCGGACTGAGATTGAGGAAAGCCAAAGCAATACCGGGCGATCAGGTAGTTTTCGGACCGGCATACCTGGAGTTGCTCGATATACCGCTGTATTTTTTAGCGCTCCCTTTCGGTTTTTTCCCGCAAACGAACAAGACAGCCGTATCCGGGGTTATCCCGCCCAGCATAGGGATGGAAGTGAGCCGCGGCCTGAGCCTGACCAACGGGGGCTATTACTTTGCATTTAACGATCACATCGACGCCCAGCTAACGGGCGATATATATTCAACCGGCACATGGCGGTCGATGCTGACTACCCGGTACATGAAACGCTACAAATTTTCGGGCAACCTGGACATGACTTACGGCGTGTCGGTAACCGGCGAAAAGGGGCTTGACCTGAGCAAAACCAAGCAGTATTCCGTGCAATGGTCGCACCGGCAGGACCCCAAAGCCAACCCCAACCACACCTTCCAGGCGAGCGTTAACTACAGCAGCAGCACATACGACAAGGAATTCAACTATATGAGCTCGAACGCATATTATAACAACAGCAAGAACTCAAGTGTTTCATTCTCCCAGAACTGGCCTAATTCACCCTTCCATTTTTCCACGAACATGAGGATTAACCAGACCTCTACCAATGGGATGACAACGATTGATTTCCCGAATTTTACTGTCAGTATGGACCGGATATATCCGTTCAGGAAAAAGGAAAGCGTGGGTAAACCCAGATGGTATGAGGATATCGCCCTGCAATACGACGCCAGCATGCAAAATACGCTGACAGGTAGCGATGACAACCTGTTCAGTGAAAAGAACATGAAAAACATGAGGAACGGATTCCAGCATCGAATACCGTTTTCCATCAATTTCAAGGCATTGAAGTTTTTCAACATCACGCCTTCGATGAATTACAGCGGGGCATTGTATACCAGCCAGGTCAAAAAAACATTTTATCCTGATTCCTCTCTTGTCAACAGCGCCCAAAAAGGAGTGCTGGTAACCGATACGATCCGCAAGCTGTCGTATGCACATGCCCTGTCGCCCAGCCTTTCCATTTCGATGACTCCTAAATTCTACCTGATGAACAGGTATGGCCCAAATTCCAAAGTTGAGGCCATCCGTACGGTGATTTCGCCTACGGCGGGTATCAGCTATGTTCCCGACCTGAGCAGCCTGTTCAATTATTATGATCAATATGTGGACGCAAACGGAAGGGTGGTTAAATATTCCATCTACGAAGGCCAGCCCGTTTCAACCCCCTCGGCGCCGGGACAAAGCGGCTCGGTGAGTGTCGGGATTAACGGCAATGTGGAAATGAAAGTACGGTCGGACAAAGACAGCACCGGGCAATCGCGGAAAGTTAAACTGCTCAATAATATCAGCGCGACCACCTCATACAATATGTTTGCCGACTCGATGAACTGGAACAATATTGCTTTGTCGGCCAACACTACCATATGGGGGATCAACCTGACGCTGAGCGGAAGCGCCGACCCGTACAAACTGTCCCCGTCAGGTACCCGGATCAACCAATTCGGCCCGCGACTCACCAGCATGAGTTTCAATACGGGAATTTCATTGCCTTTGGAAAAGAAGGAAAGGAAAAAAGAGGAAGGAAAAGAGGGCGCAACAGAAGCTTATTCGTATTTTAATGTCCCCTGGAATGTGAGTATCAACTATGGCCTGAGCTATTCAAAACCGGGATTTACAGGTAATATCACACAAACCCTGTCCCTTTCGGGAAATGTCACACTGACGCCGAAGTGGTCGCTCAATTTCTCGTCGTCATACGATTTCAAAGCCAAAAAGATTGCCTATACCACGGCGACTATCCAGCGCGACCTCCATTGCTGGCAGATGAGCATGAACTTCTCGCCATTCGGCGCCAACAAGTTTTACTTTTTCCAGATCAATGTTAAATCGACCACTTTACGTGACTTAAAGTATGAAAAACGCAAGAGCGCAAGCGATTTCTCAAGGAATGCATGGTAAGGCCCGGTCTTCACAGGAGAGAGAGGAAGACCGTATTTCTTCAAAACAGGAAAAAAAGAGAAACGCAGTTTTTCCTCAATCCGTGGACAGGGAACGGATATCCCCTCCCCTTGGAGGAAGGGAGAAGCATCGCATTAACATCATCACCATGGGATGTTCGAAAAACCTGGTGGATTCGGAACGCCTGATGCGGCAGTTGGCGGCAGCCGGATTCGAAACCGTGCACGATGCCCGGTTAGACGAAGCCCCGGTTGTGGTGGTGAACACCTGCGGCTTTATCCATGATGCCCGGCAGGAATCGGTGGACATGATCCTGCAATGCGTCGAAGCGAAGAACAGCGGCATTATAGAGCATTTGTTCGTAACAGGATGCTTATCGGAACTGTACAGGAAAGAACTGGAACGGGAGGTGCCCGAAGTCGACCGGTACTTCGGGGCGCGCAACATGGAGGAAATCATCCGCAGCCTGGCCGGCGATTACCGTTACGATCTCCGCAACGAACGGATCGTGTCCACGCCGGCACATTATGCATATCTCAAAATTGCCGAAGGATGCGACCGTACCTGCGCCTTCTGCTCCATACCGCATATCCGCGGGCCGCACGTTTCGACCCCGCTGGAGGATGTGGTGAACGAAGCCCGTTTCCTGGCCGGCAAAGGCGTCAGGGAGTTGCTGGCGATCTCGCAGGACATCACCTGCTATGGCCTGGATCTGTACAGGAAGCAGATGCTGCCCGAACTGGTCGCCCGCCTTTGCGAAATAGAAGGCATCGACTGGTTGCGGCTGCACTACGCTTACCCCAACCGTTTCCCGATGGAGATCGTGGAAATGATGCAGCGCGAACGCAAGATATGCCGTTATATCGACATGCCCGTGCAGCATGTTTCGGACAAAGTGCTGAAGAATATGCGGCGCAACATCACCGGCAAGGAAATCGTTTCACTGATTGAGACGATTCGGAGCAAAGTACCCGATGTAGCGCTCCGCACCACGCTGATTGTCGGTCATCCGGGCGAAACGGACAGGGACTTTGCGCAATTGGTCGACTTTGTGGAGCAAACACGTTTCGACCGGCTGGGCGTATTTACCTATTCGCACGAGGAAAATACATACGCTGCCAGGCATTACCGCGACAATGTTCCCGCAAAGGTAAAGCAGGAACGGGCCGGCCATATCATGAAAATTCAACAGCGCATTTCGGAAGAGTCGAACCGGCAGAAAACAGGTAAAACCTATACGGCCATTATCGACCGGCAAGAAGGTGATTATTACGTTGGCCGTACCGAATACGACTCGCCCGAAGTGGACATGGAAGTATGGATACCGCGAAACCGGACTCGTCTTGATACGGGGAAATTCTACCGGGTAAAGATATACGATGCAACGGAATTCGATCTGTACGGAGAAGTGGAAAACAGTTCGAAAGACTGATGGCTGGCATGTCAAGTCGTTTTTACTGCTTGATTATGCCAATTATTGATTCTTTTTTTCGATATTTGCGGAAAATTAGGTATTTAATATTTCATAAAACAGCATTTTGCAGACGAACGACCATATCCAGGCGCAATTTAAGCAACTGTATGAAAGATATGCTCCCGGTTTGATTTTCTTTGCCCGCAAGTTTGTGGACAATCAAACGGCCGAAGATATGGTGCATGATGTTTTTCTGCGGATATGGAATCGCGATACGGTAATGATCGTCGACGAAACCGTCGGGTCGTATCTGTTCCGTGCCGTACAAAACTCCTGCCTCGACTACCTCAAGCGGCAAACCATACGCAACGACTATCTTAGCCGTACCATTGCCGAACTGAAAATGGAAGAATTAACTGTTGCCGACAACACGGTAACCCGACTCATCGACCGGGAACAAATCGACGCAGTGTACAAAGCGATCGACCGGTTGCCCGAAAAATGTCGTGAAGTATTTATACTGGCTTACATCGAAGAAAAAAAAAACGCCGAGATAGCCGGGCAGCTCAATATCTCCGTAAGGACGGTGGAAGCACAGATATACAAGGCATTGAAAACGTTGCGGAATGTTTTGAAAGTGATCCCGTGATACATCTTTTTCCATTGACTTTGCAATAGTTTATCTGCATGAAGCCGGTTTTTTTTCAAATACGGTCTATGTATGCCTGCATAAAGCCAATTTTTTTTAAAAACCATCTATGTATGTCTACATAAGGCCTATTTTTTTCAAAATACGGTCTATGTATGCCTGCATAAAGCCTATTTTTTTTAAAAACCGTCTATGTATGTCTACATAAAGCCTATTTTTTTTAAAAACCGTCTATGTATGTCTACATAAGGCCTATTTTTTTCAAAATACGGTCTATGTATGTCTACATAAGGCCTATTTTTTTTTAAAACCGTCTATGTATGTCTGCATAAAGCCAATTTTTTTAAAATACGGTCTATGTATGTCTACATAAAGCCATTTTTTTTAAAATACGGTCTATGTATGTCTACATAAGGCCTATTTTTTTTCAAAAACCATCTATGTATGTCTACATAAGGCCTATTTTTTTTTAAAACCGTCTATGTATGTCTACATAAGGCCTATTTTTTTTCAAATACGGTCTATGTATGCCTGCATAAAGCCTATTTTTTTTAAAATACGGTCTATGTATGTCTGCATAAAGCCAAATTTTTTTCAAATACGGTTACAACTTCTCGCCGGAGCACATATTTTTTTCATTTCTGCGTAAGTAGTTTTGCAAAACCAATCGTATATATTGGTATGGAAGATTTAAAAGAATCGCTGATCCTGCACTATTTGCAGGGCGACATCTCCGAAGACGGGATGCGTGTATTGAAGACCTGGCTCGATGAGCAACCGGAAAACAGGCAACTGTTTTTCCGGATGAAGGATCTTTATGATATGCGCAAGGGGGGATTGCGCCCGGATGACAGGGAAATAGAGCAAAGCTGGCATCGCCTGGCCGGCAAAATGAAATCATCCGGTAATCAGGAGCCGGTCAGGAATCAAAAATGGCAGACCGGTTTGTATAAATATGCTGCCGTGGCGATCATCTTCGTATGCCTTACATTAGGTGTCCGGATGTTGTTCCAAAAGGACAAGCCTGTTACCTATTCCGAACTGGATGTGGAATCGGGCCCGCGTATGAGCCGCCTCAGTTTGCCCGACGGCAGCAAGGTGGTGTTGAACGCCTCCACCAAATTCAGGTTTCCCGACAAATTTGACGGCAAGATACGTGAAGTATTTTTAGACGGCGAAGCTTTTTTCGATGTGTCCCACAATGCCAAACAGCCTTTTGTGGTGCATACCGATAAACAAAGAATCACCGTGCTGGGAACTTCATTTAACGTAATGGATTATTCAGCCGATGATTATGCCATTACTACCGTGATAAGCGGCAGTGTGAAGGTACAACCGGCAGATAACGGCGGACGGCCGGTCGGGGAATATGTCTTGAAGCCCAATCAACAGGCACATTTTGATAAGTCATCCTCCGAGATAACATTAGCCAGTGTGAAGATTGATCCGGCACGAACCTGGGTGAACAAAGTTTACCATTTCCGCGACGAGCCATTGCTAAAGATTGCGCAAAGACTGGAAAAAATATATGGAGTAAAAATCACCGTCGCCACCGACAGTTTGAAAGAAGTGCGGTATACCGGGACATTTCTTACAAGCCAGGAAATTGACGAGGTGTTGAAAATCATCAATTTTGATAAGCAGTTTTCGTATAAAATAGATGGTGGGAATATTACCGTCAAATAAAGTCGATTCAAAAATAAAAAATAATGCCTATGACAAAATCCAAAGCCCTGTAAAAAAAGCCGGAAGGTGTTCATACCACCGTCCGGCTAACAAACGCCTTTTCATAAACCTCGTGCACTTCATAATACCTTCAAAAATATGAGTTGCACATAATTCAGTCATTATATAAAAAAGCAAACAAAGTTATGCTAATTTTATTAATCAAGCAGCAGATGCTGTACAAAAAAACCATTTTAATCATGAAATATTCAATCTTTTTCATGTTGTTGGGCATCCTCTCGGTATCAGCCGAAAGCTATGCCCAGAAGACCAAATTATCTATTGATGTTCAAAACGGCACACTCTATGAGGTTGTGTCTGAAATCGAAAAACAGACCGGCTTTATGTTTTTCTACAAAAGCGGGGATATCGACAAGGATATGAAAGTCAGTATTCGTGCCGATAATATGCTGATAGCGGATATCCTGACCGATATTTTTAAAAACTCCGGCCTTGCCTATGTGGTGGATAACAAACACATCCTGATCGCTAAGAAAAGCAATCCGGCTTTCCAGCAAATTGAGGTTACGGGAACCGTCACCGATGGAAGCGAACCCCTGCCCGGAGCCAATGTAGTGATCAAAGGAACAAATACCGGGGTCGTAGCCGATTTCAACGGAAGATTTTCCATTTCCGTGCCTGATAAGGATGTCGTTCTTCAATTTTCATTTGTAGGGTATGCCATGCAGGAGTTTACGGTTGGCAACCAGACCGTGATCAATGTTGCGTTGAAGGAAGAAGCAAGCGAATTGGCAGAAGTGGTGGTTGTCGGTTACGGTACCGTCAGGAAAAGAGACCTGACAGGCTCTATCGCACAGATAAAAACAGAACAGTTCAGCGCCCAGCAAAGCACCAACCTGTTGGACTATCTGAACGGTACTACAGCCGGATTTAATGTAAGCAGCGGTACTTCTGCATCGGGCGCGTCATCCATGGAAATCAGGGGGCCGGCATCATTGGCGGCTAACAACAACCCCCTGATTGTGCTCGACGGGGTGATCTACAACGGCTCTATCAACGACATCAACCCGTTGGATATAGAAACCATCGATATACTGAAAGATGCCAGTTCTGCGGCGGTATACGGCGCAAGAGCAGCGGCAGGCGTGGTCATCATCTCAACAAAACGCGGAAAATCGGAAAAAGTATCTGTTAATTTTTCCGCACAGGTGGGGCTCTCGGATTTTACCAGCGAAATCAGACCTTTTGGGCTTGACGGTTATTTGAAATATCGCGAGGATTGGCTCGTCCGTACCAATCCGGGTAATCCTGCCGGCTATTATTCCAACCCGAACCATCTTCCGGCAGGCGTAGACCTGGCCACCTGGCAAAGTTATGATGCTGCTTATCCCGACAATCCTACGGAAGCATGGATGCACCGTTTGAAATTGCAGGAAATTGAAAAGAAGAATTACCGTGATGATAAATCGTACGACTGGTATGATGCAGGTACCCAAACAGGCGTCAGGCAAAACTACAATGTGGGATTGTCGGGAGGCACGGAAAAAGTGAAATATTACTGGTCACTGGGTTACATTGACAATAAAGGCCGGGTGAAAGGCGATGAATTTAAAGCGATCAACTCGCGCATTAATGCTGAAGCCAAAGTAACCAACTTCCTTACCATGGGCATCAATGCACAGTTTGGTAACCGCGATATGAGCGCTGTGCAAATCAGTTTTAATAATGACCGTGGAACAGACATCATCAGGATGAGTCCGCTGGGACAGCCATACAATACCGACGGGACGATCCGCTGGTATCCGCATGACGACAGCGGTGTCGGGAATCCGTTCAGGCTTTATGATTATCGGGATAAGTTCAATGTGGAGCAAAGCCTGTTTGCCAATACCTGGGCCGAGGTGAAGTTGCCTTTCGGGTTCAGCTACAAAATATCGTACATCAATCGTCTCGGCTGGGGGAAAAATTATTACTATGACCCGGTGGATATTCCTTCCGGTTATACGACGAACGGGTTCGGACAAAGGATCAACACATCCCTGTACGAATGGCAGTTAGACAATGTCGTTTCATGGAAGAAACGGTTTGGCGTGCACGATTTTTATGCCACTCTCCTCTACAATGCCGAAAAACTTCAATCGTGGAACGATACCGGGAAAGCGCAGGATTTTTCGCCGAACGGACTTTTGAGCTATCATGAACTGATGTCGGGTATGTCGCAGTCATTGGACAACGACGATAAATATTCCACCGGCACTGCTATGATGGGTCGACTCAACTACACGTTGATGGACCGTTACCTGTTGACCGTATCTATCCGTCGCGACGGTTATTCGGCCTTTGGTATCAACCATCCGTATGCAGTGTTCCCATCGGGCGCTTTGGCATGGAGTATTTCCGAAGAGCCATTCTTTAAAGTGAGTTGGATCAATACATTGAAGGCGAGGGTGTCTTATGGCGTCAATGGCAATCGCGATATCGGAGTTTATGAGGCATTGGCCAAACTCGGAACTACAAAATATTTGTCGGACGGGCAATACGTTTCAGGCGTGTACAGCAATACAATGGCCAATAGTGACCTGAGATGGGAACGCACTGCCGCACTAAACTTCGGTGTTGACTTTGCCGTGTTGGAAAACAGGCTGTCAGGATCTCTGGATTACTACGATATGAGCACTACCGACTTGTTGCTCACCCGTCAGTTGCCGGAAATCATCGGCTATAAAACAGTGATGTCCAATATGGGTGAATTGCTCAATAAAGGCTTCGAGATGACCCTGAACAGCCAGAACATCCGGAACGGGCAATTTACATGGAATTCCTCGCTTGTATTCTCGCTCAACCGGAATAAAATCAAGCATCTGTATGGCGAAATGGTGGATGTTACCGATGCAAGCGGCAAGGTGATCGGCCGTAAGGAAGCCGATGACAGGGAAAACGGCTGGTTTATCGGGCAGGCTATCGACCGTATCTGGGATTACGAATTTCTGGGGATTTACCAGTTGGGCGAAGAAGAAGCTGCGCAATCTTTCGGCAAAGCCCCCGGTGATACCAAACTGTTGGATGTAGACAAAAATGGAGTTTCCACCGAAGAAGATAAAACGTTCCAAGGCTATACCCGACCGCGTTACCGGATCGGCTTCCGCAATAATTTTACTGTGTTCAAGCATTTCGATGTATCGATATTCCTGCGTGCCCAGTTGGGAAACCACAGTGCAAACGGAATACTGATGCACACCGACCACATGGGCGACAGGCGAAATGAATATGATGTACCCTACTGGACACCCGAAAACCCGATGAACAAATACACTCGGCTCAATACGGTCAACAACCCCGGGTTTTCAATCTACGAATCCTGCGGTTTCGTTCGTTTGCAGGACATGACCGTAGCTTATAACCTGCTGCATACGTTAAGCCGTAAAATCGGCATGGAGGCTTTCCGCGTATATTTCAGCGCACATAACTTACTCACATTCAGTAAATGGTCGGGATGGGACACTGAATCGGGTAATACGCCCATGCCGCGCATTTTTACTTTAGGTGTTAATATTTCTCTTTAATATAATCAATGAAAGACATATCATGAAAAGAATAATAAAAAAAACGGCCTGTATCCTGTTGGCAGGCATCATGGCGTCATGTAGCGATGATTTTTTGGGTATCAAACCATTATCTATCTATACGCCCGAATCCATCTATATCAATGCCAAAGGTTTCGAGGGTGTCATGGTGACATTGCGTAAAAACCTGCGTGTGGATTTCTACGGTAATGTCGGGGGGATCGGCTGCGAACTGATTGCATCGGATATGGCTGTTGGCGCCAACAAAGAACAAAACGCAATTCACAATTTCGATACGCAGGTACTCACCACCGGAACGGGTTCCAATTATGATTTCCACGAAATATGGGGACGTGCGTACAATCAGGTGCGTAATGCCAATGTAGCATTGTCGCGTATCGACCAGGGCGAATTTAATTCGGATGAGGAAAAGAATGCCATCATAGCTGAGGCCTATTTCCACCGTGCCTATTGGTACTACCGACTGGTGCATCTTTTTGGCGATGTGCCCTTCCTCAACAAGGAACACACAGCGCCCAAGATTGATTTCTACACCCATTCGCGACAAACCATCCTTGACAAGATTGCTCAGGATATGGAATTTGCGGTGGAATGGCTGCCTGAAGATGTTGTTCCCGGCGCTATCCCGCAAGGAGCCGGCTACCATCTGCTGGCTAAAATCTACCTGGCAAGCGGTCGGTTCAGCGACGCGGCAAAAGCGGCTTCAGATGTCATCGGTAGTGGAAAATACGAATTGATGAAGAGCCGTTTCGGTAAATACAAATCCGACTCCAAATACAATGTGATTTGGGATTTGCATCAAAAGGAAAATAAAAGTCTGGATGACAACAGGGAAGCTCTGATTGTGGTGCAGGATCGTTATGGTTTTCCCAGCGAAAGTGCAGAAGTGGGTGGGGGAACCTCTGCAATGCGCAAATATGTGCCCAGTTGGTGGCAAAATTATATTCTTGATCCCGATAAAAAACGAGGAATGATCGATACTCAAGGCAATCCGCTGATCATCCAGTTAGGAAGAGGAGTAGGTTATGTCCGCGCCACTTATTACCATAACTATATCATTTGGACGGACGGCACCGACCTGCGGCATGATTCGCAAGTGAACTGGTGGCCGGTAGAAAAATTCTATTACAATAATCCGACATCAAGCTATTACGGACAACCGGTCACCACCTTGCAAACCAGTACGCCTGTCGATACGATCCATTGCTGGTATCCTTTTCCATATTATAAAGTTTATGTAGAAGACGAAGAAAGGCCGGAACAGCCTTACGGAGGCCATTCCGACTGGTATCTCTACCGGTTGGCCGAGACATATCTGCTCCGCGTCGAAGCTTATTTCTGGCAAGGCGATTTGGATAAGGCCATGGCTGACCTCAACGAAGTAAGAGGACGCGCCAATGCGGAGCTGCTCACCGATCCCTCGGATGTAACCATCGAATATATCCTCGACGAACGGGCAAGAGAACTGTTTGCGGAAGAATTCCGCAAGTCGGAATTAACGCGGATTGCCTATATCATGGCTGAAAAAGGATTGAACGGCTATTCGTTGAGCAATTTTTCCACCAAAAATTATTGGTACGACCGTGTAATGGCAAAGAACGAGTTTTACAGGGCAGGGAATATCTTGTGGGGACCGAATATTTTTAAAGTCAGTCCGTTCCATATATTGTGGCCTATTCCTTCAAGCGCTATCAGCACGAATGTCGGTGGTGTAATCAATCAAAACGAAGGATATGTGGGTACAGATAAAAACCAACCCCCGCTAACCGTTATCGACGACAGTCAATAATATCCTGAATTTCTTCTCCCCACCCTCTCCTGTGGAGAGGGTGTTCCGGAAAGATAGATTTATTACTTCCTTTGTTGATATTTTAATTTAAACCATCAAAAGAAAAACAGATGATGAACCGTATCCTGTATGGAGGATTGTTGGGCTTATCTACAATAGTTGCAGCCCAGGAAAAGAAGCCCAATGTATTGTTTATCTGTGTGGATGACCTTCGTCCCGAACTGGGTTGCTATGAAGGGAAAAAGTATATCAAAACCCCGAACCTGGATCGCTTGGCCGCACAGGGTGTGAGTTTTTCCAACCACTATTGCGCTGTACCTACCAGTGGGGCATCACGTTATGCTTTGCTTACAGGGATGTATCCCAATGATCGCAAGGCTCTTTCCAACGAAGCCTGCTACCGGTTTATTGCAGAAAAGCCGGAACAAGCCACACCCGAAACCTTTATCCACCAATTTCGCCGCAACGGATATTATACCGTGGGTATTGGGAAAATATCGCATTCCGCCGACGGTTATGTCTATGGATACAACGACCCGCCAAGCAACAAGTTGGAGCTGCCGCACAGTTGGGATGAGATGCTTTTCAACCCCGGAAAATGGGAAAACGGATGGAATGCTTTCTTCGCTTATGCCAATGGAACCAACCGGCAAAGCATGAAAAATCAAGTAAAGCCATACGAATGCGGCAATGTGGATGACGATGGTTACCCCGACGGGCTGACAGCTAACCTGGCTTTAGACAAGTTGAAAGAATTAGCTGCAAAAGACCGGCCGTTTTTCCTGGGAGTCGGATTCTTCAAACCGCACCTGCCTTTTACAGCGCCCAGGAAATATTGGGACATGTACGACGAGGCGTTGCTTCCATTGACGCCTGTGCCTGCCTGCCCGAAAACGTGAACAAGGCAAGTTTGCATGGAAGTAACGAATTTGGTTCCTACAAGCTGGGCGACGAAGATGCGACCCTGGAACATCCCGTTTCAGAGGCTTATGCCCGTAAATTGCGCCATGCCTATTTTGCCTGTGTGAGTTACTCCGACGCCCAAATCGGCAAACTTCTGGATGAACTGGACCGACTGGGGCTGGGTGAAAACACCATCGTGGTTGTTTGGGGCGACCATGGTTGGCATTTAGGCGATTTCCACATTTGGGGCAAGCATACCATGTTCGATTGGGCTTTGCGCAGTACACTTATTGTAAAAGCGCCACAAGCCAAAGGCAAAGGCGATTGCAGCCAGATAGTGAGCTCGGTCGACATCTATCCTACATTGATGGAGTTATGCGGTGTAAAAACCGGTTATCCGTTAGATGGCCGCAGTTTCGCTCCGCTACTCGAAAAACCGGCGCGTAAATGGAACGGCGCGGCATATAGCTATTGGAATCATGGTGTAACCGTCCGTAACGACAAGTATCGGATAACAAAATATTTTAATAATGAGCAGCCTGAAATCGAATTGTATATCCATCAGACCGATCCTTACGAAAAGCAAAATGTCGCAGGCGGGGAAACGAAAAAAGTGAAGCAATTGATGCCTCTTTTGGAAAAAGCAAATACGAAAATATACCTCGAAAAAGCTCCTTAACCGGAAACCAGAAAAGAAATAAAAGAAATATAAAAAATATGTTTAATTTTAAAATTTTTTGGTACGACCGGATAGGGATATCCCGGAACCGAAAAGAATATTCAGCCGTTGGTATATTCCGAGTAAAAAAATCCCGCAGATTTACGCAGATTCTTTATCTTCTGCGTAAATCTGTATCATCTGCGGGAGAACGAAAAACAATTATTGTATGAAATCCTTATCTCAAGCCATACTTTTATCGATGACCGGCGGGCTTGTCATGAATGCCTGCCAACAAAAGAAAGAGGTTGCCAAGCCGCCGAACATACTGATCGCCATAGCCGACGATCAATCGTTCGCACATACGGGATTTGCCGGTTGCCGGTTCGTAAATACGCCCGGATTCGATCGGGTAGCACGTTCCGGAGTCTATTTCAACAATTGCTGCGCGGGATCGCCGGGCAGCGCACCATCGCGCAGTTCGCTGGTCAC
>JAISDP010000026.1 GCA_031264715.1 Bacteroidales bacterium | reverse complement strand
CGTACCGCGTGCTGCGCGGCGGCAGCTGGAACGACTTCGCCCAGTTCTGCCGCTCTGCCTATCGCGGCGCCAATCCCCCCGACTACCGTAACGACAGCGTCGGCTTCCGCGTAGTGTTTTATCCTTAGCTCGCCCCCAAACTCCACTAACAGGGTCTGTCGATCGCTGTCAGGGTAGCGCGCACCACACCTCGCAGAGGTTTCACATGATGAATCTCCTGCGGAGATTTGTTGACGTTTTCCGCATGGATTCTATTGATATGAATGTCCTGACGGGCAACAAAATTCCACTGCTGTCAGCGGTGGTTTGACTGAAATACAAAGCAATATTTATCCATTTGATATTTTAGCCGGTCAGTAATGTCGAATCATCAATTTGGAGCCTGTATCTTTCCTGCCACATTCGCTGTCGTTTTACGCGGCAGGAAGCGGATGAGGAAAACCAGCCAGCGGTTTTTGCCACCGTGTATGGCAACTGTTTTGCCTTTCATCATGCTTTGCCAGCCATATTTGGCAACTTGCCGGGCTGCAGGCAGTTTTCCGAATTTTTCGAATACTTTGATGCCTGTACCGGCCGATGCACGGTTTTCGAAATTAGTTTCGGTGGGGCCGGGGCACAATACCGTTACAGTAACGCCGCTGCCCCTGGCTTCAGCGGCCAGGGCTTCGGAAAACGACAATACATACGCTTTGGTGGCATGGTACACAGCCATCCAGGGGCCGGGCATAAAACCTGCTATGGACGATACATTCAGTATCTTTCCCTTGCCCCTGCTGCGCATCTGCCTGTATATGATTTTGGTGAGTTCCGTCAACGAAGCAACATTTAACCGGATCATGTTCTCCTCTGTTTCGGCGCCGATGCGATCAAAAGACCCATACATGCCGAACCCGGCATTATTGATCAGTATATCGGGAACGATACCGCGTCCGTGCAGCAATGCAGCCACCTTTTCCACCGTGTCGGGTTCCGTAAGGTCGCATCCCACGGCCAATACTTTTATAGGGTGACGCTCTTCAAGTTCTGTCCGTAATTGCATCAATTTATCGGCATTACGGGCCAACAGTATTAAATTTATATTGTTGGAAGCGGCTATCCGTGCCAGTTCCAGCCCTATCCCACTTGATGCTCCGGTAATTAATGCATATTCTGCCATTTTCGATCTTATCTTTTTCTATATTATTTAAACACAAAGGTATATTTCACAAAGACGCCCCAAGGCCTTTAGCTGTCCTTACCTTTTATTATCCTTTCCAGTTCGTCCACTTTCTTTTTCAAATCGGGCAGCCTGCGCACCACTACGTATGATTTGATGCAATCCTGGTAGTCCATGCCCGGACTTCCCAAAATGACGCTGTCCGGTTTCTTGATGCTTGCGTTAATGCCCGACTGCGCCCCGATCTTTACGCCGTCGGCAATGGCTAAGTGCCCGGCAAGGCCTACCTGCCCGGCAAACATACAGTTCCGGCCCACTTTGCAGGATCCGGATATGCCTGATTGTGCGGCTATGACGGTATTTTCACCTATTTCCACGTTATGGGCTACCTGTATCAGGTTATCCAGTTTCACGCCCTTGCGTATGATGGTGGATCCCATGGTAGCGCGGTCAATGCAGGTATTGGCGCCTATTTCCACGCGATCCTCAATCACCACGTTGCCTATTTGCGGAATCTTCTTGTAATCCGCGGCGTTTTGCGGCGCAAAACCGAAGCCGTCGGCGCCGATCACTGCGCCCGAATGAATCATGCAATCACTGCCGATGATGCAGTCGTGATAGATTTTTACCCCCGGATAAAGAACGGTATTTTCGCCGATGGCGACATTTTCGCCGATATATACCTGCTGATGTATCTTTACGTTATTGCCGATCCTGGCATTACCGGCAATGTACGAAAATGCGCCTATGAAAATATTTTCGCCCAGGGTTACCGAAGCCGCTACGAAAACGGGCTCCTCGCGTCCCGATTTTTCCTGTTGCGACGAAGCGTACAATTCGAGCAAAGAGGCAAACGACCGGTAGGCATCGTCAACCCTGATCAGGGTACATTTTACGGGGCGCTCCAGCTTTTGTGCCTTATTGATGATCACAATACCCGAAGCGGTTTCATACAGGTACTTTTCGTATTTTGGGTTGGCCAAAAAGCTCAGTGCACCAGGATGCCCTTCTTCTATTTTGGCAAAAGCAGATACGGTTGCGTCGGGGTCGCCCTCAACCGTTCCATGCAGAAAATCTGCGATCACGCTTGCTTTGAATTCCATGACAGAAATCACATTAATTTATATTCAGCAGACAAAAATAGATGTTTTTTTGAAAAAACGGCTCATTCTTTTTGGGGATGCTGTGAAAAATATTTAGACAACCTGTACGGAACGGCTCACCCGGATGATTCGCGCCCTCGTTTGTGCCGACGCTGAAAAATCACTTTCTGTATTTGCAGCAATCCGGCAAAACGTTATAGACCACGTCGTCAGCCCTGTCCTTTTCGGTGTCATGACCGGTTTTGGCTATGGCTTTCGAGATTGCATCAACAGAGGTCTTTTTGGGATCAAAATGCAGGTGCAGCTGTTGAATATCCCTGTCCCAGTTGGCAACAGTAACTCCGTCAAGGTCTTTAGCTGCCTTTTCGATACGTGTTTTGCACATTTCGCAACTGCCGGACGCCTTCAGCATTGCATGTTCATCCTTTTGACTTTTTTCCTCCTTTTTAATTTCGGGAGTCTTTTTTTGACTGCCCGAATTTCCACATCCGTTACCTGCAGCAATCATGACTGTTACTGCGAAAAATAAAATTAACCTTTTCATTACTCTAACCTTTAATTGATTTTTGATTATTAATTTTTAATTGTTCTGTATTTGCAGCAATCCGGCAAAGCCTTATAGACCGCGTTATCGGCCCTGTACTTGTCCGTATCGTGCCCGGAGCCGGCTACTGCCTTCGAAATATCGTCCGCCGATGTTTTTGCAGGATCATAATCCAGATGCAGCCGTTTTTCCGTCATGTCCCACGAAGCGAGTGAAACTCCGGCTATTGCCATGGCTGTCTTTTCGATACGTTCCCTGCACATTTCGCAGAGACCCTGCACCGCAATCGCTGCATGTCTGTTTTCCGAATCGGGATTGCCGGGATTGCCGGCGTTCATCATACTGCGTTTGCCTTCGAGTTGCATGCTCGCGTCGATGCTGAAGACGCCGCCGGTTACAATTTCCTCTCCTTCAACGATTCCCGACAGAATCACGTACGAATCGCCCAGCGAAGGTCCGAGTTCCACTTCACGGAGTTTAAATACCGACATCCCGTTTTCGGAGCGTTTTACATATACTATCGAACGCTTGCCTGTCCACAGGATTGCTGTTTTGGGTATCAGAATATTGCCGGAATACTGTTTCAGCGAAGCATTTACGGTGGCGCTGGCGTACATCTCCGGCTTCAGTTGCAATCCGGCATTTGCTGTTTCCACACGTACCTTGACCGTTCGCGTCGTTCTGTCCAGAACGGGGCTGATAAACGTTATCTTTCCCGAAAAGCTCTTTTCCGGTATTGCCTGCACCGTGTATTCCACTTTATCACCGACATTTAGATATGGCAAATCGCTTTCGTATGCGTCGAATACCGCCCAGACCGACGAAAGATTGATCAGCTCGAACAGCGCCGTTCCCTGGGCGACATAATCGCCCTGCTCCACTTTTTTGGCAACGACAATACCTCCCGTATTTGCCACTATATCAATCGACGCCGATGTATTGCCGGACTCTTCAATTTCCCTTATCTGCGTTTCCGTCAGTTTCCACAGGCGAAGTTTTTCGCGTGCGGCGTCGAGAAGAGCCGGTTGAGCGCCGGACAGTTTCACCGCTTCCAGCAGTTCCTGCTGTGCATTAAGAAGTTCGGGCGAATAGACGCTTGCGATTACCTGTCCCTGCTTTACCGTTTCGCCCGTGAAATTCACAAGCAGTTTTTCTATACGCCCGTTGATATGAGACGTTTGCGAGCGCGCGAGACGTTCGTCAATCTGAATCGTACCGTACAGGCGTATCTCCTTTACGGGATTGCCCTTCGCGACCTTTGCCGTCTGTACATCAGCCAGAGCCATAGCTTCTTTTGACAGCGCAATCCCTTCCGGATCAGTAATTTCGCCGCTTATTCCCGCCGGTTTCAGCGGAATCAAATCCATAGCGCAGAGAGGGCATTTCCCCGGCTTGTCCTGACGGATTTGCGGATGCATGGAACATGTCCAGACCTGTGATTCGCCCTGCACATGATTGCCGGCATTTTCCCCGTGATTTTCAGAGCTTCCGAACAGCAGCCAGCCCAAAAACACGCCTCCCGAAAGGAGAATCAAGTATGTAATGATATTTTTTGCTTTCATATTATTATCATTTATAAACAATTCATAATTCATAATTCATAATTCAAAATTTTCTGTATGGCAGCCGCTTTCGTATTGTATTCTACGGTGGCTTCCGCTATTTTAAACTTGTAATCAAGCAACTGCCTTTGTATCTGAATGAGATTGCCAAGTTCGCTTTTTCCGGAAATAAACTCCTGTAGAGCAATATTGTACGTCGTCTGTGCCAGTTCCGTCTGTTTGCGGTAAAGAACGATTTTCCGCATGGCGTCATCCAGCTGGTGTTTAGCGCGATACAGTTCCGCCTGTAGCGTGTTGAGCGCATCGGCATATTTTTCATCGCTTGCTTGACGCAAAAGTTCCGTTTCGCGCTGTAGAGCCTTGTATTT
>JAISDP010000307.1 GCA_031264715.1 Bacteroidales bacterium | reverse complement strand
CTTTTACAAAAAAATTTAATGCTCCTGTTTTGAACCAAAAGTTTCTAAAATTTGTGTCTTTTTTCCACAAGTATAACATCGTGCCAAATGCTGTAAGGCCGTGGTTTGGCACGCCTTTTTCAGAGAGAGAGAGAGAGAGAGAGAGAGAGAGAGAGAGAGAGAGAGAGAGAGAGAGAGCTACCTTCCATAACATTTTTTTCGAGAATTTATCCTGTCCGGACATTATTTTACATCATGCCCCGGTTATGATATGGTTGAAATCGAGCGATGGCAGCAACATCACGCGTCTATATCGACCTGACAAATAATGAAATATAGATTGATATGGAAGAAAAGAAAAATATCGGGGATTTGCTTGTTCGGTTGAAGGCTTCGGACAGGGAAGCGTTTTCGAGCATATTTTTGATGTATCGCCGGCAGGTGTATGGGTTCTGTTGCAAAAGCCTGTCAAGAGAAGACGCTGAAGAGATCGTACAGAATGTATTTATGACGATCTGGGAAAATCGTGATCAAATCGACCTTCAATATTCGTTTTCCGCGTATTTATTTTCCATTGCCCGTCATCAGGTATATAATACCATACGGAACAAGGTGATACAAAAAACATTTATAGAGAAATACCTGCATTTAGTGGAGGATGTGGAAATCCCGCAGGAATATGACGACTCGATGGAAAAACTGAAAGCGAAGGTACGGCAGGTTATTAATCTGTTTCCGGAGCGTCAGCGGGAAATATTCAGGATGAGCCGCACCTATCACATGACTTACAAGGAAATTGCCGAGAAACTTGGAATATCGGAAAACACGGTAGATACAACTATCCGTAGAAGCTTGAATACATTACGCAGCATTTTCAAATAAATTAAAGCGACACGAAATGAAAATTAATCTACTGAACAGTAGATATTTAAAAAGGCAATTGAATATCTTTTGGACATTCAAACCATTAGCGCTACCTTTGCAAAAGTTATCAATAGTTTGACAGATGAAACAAAGGACAAACAGGTTGAAAGTAGCCTTGGTGGAACGGAAAAGCAAATGAATTTCAATACCATACTCGAACAATACCGTCGCGAAACCCTTACGCAACGCGAAAAGGGTACACGCTTTGAAAGGCTCATGCAACTCTATTTGCAAACAGAGCCGTATTATGCTTCCCGTTTCAATAATGTTTGGATGTGGGACGAGTTTCCTTTCCGTAAGGATTTGGGCGGTCAGGATACCGGTATTGATTTGGTTGCACAGACTACTCATGGTGCATATTGGGCTATACAGTGCAAATGCTATCAGGAAACAGCAACCATCAATAAAAGCGATGTGGACAGTTTCCTGACTACTGCCGGACGTTCGTTCATGAACGAAAATGGAATGACTGCCCGCTTTGAACATTGCCTCTGGATTTCCACAACTAACAATTGGGGTAGCAACGCCGAACAGGCCATCAAAAATCATACGCCTGCAGTTTCCCGCATTTCACTCTATCACTTGCAAAACAGCAACGTGGATTGGAACAAACTGTCACAGGGGATGAGCGGCGAGCAGTCGCGTAAGCCCAAACATCAACCGATGGAACATCAAAAGAAAGCCATCGACGCAGCATTGGAACATTATAAAACAGCCGACAGGGGAAAATTGATTATGGCTTGCGGGACAGGCAAGACGTTTACTTCGCTGAAAATAGCCGAAAAACTGACAACTAATGAGGGGATTATCCTGTTTTTAGTTCCTTCCATCGCTTTGCTTGGGCAGACTTTGGAAGAATGGACAGCAAATGCATCACAACCAATAAACGCCATTTGTATTTGTTCCGACCCAGAAGTGAGCAGAAGGAAAGAAAAAAACGAAGATATTGACAGTTTTAGCGTGGTGGATCTGGCTTTGCCCGCATCTACCAATGTTCCGACTATTCTTGAACAACTGGAACAGGCAACTGGCGATACAGGAATGACCGTTGTTTTTAGTACTTATCAATCCATTGACGTAATCGCTAAAGTGCAAAAGCAATTTAGCGATTCTTCTTTCGACCTGATTATTTGCGATGAAGCCCATCGTACCACCGGCGTTACGCTTTCCAGCGAAGACGAATCGGCTTTTGTGAAAGTACATAATAACGATTTCATAGCCGCCCAAAAGCGCATGTACATGACCGCTACTCCCCGGCTTTATCACGACGACGCCAAGAAAAAAGCCGTAGATAACGATATGCTGCTTTGTTCAATGGACGATACAAAGCTCTATGGCGAAGAATTTTATCATATCGGTTTTGGCGAGGCGGTAAACAAAGGATTATTGTCCGATTATAAGGTGTTGGTACTGACCGTCAATGAAAACGACATGACAACTGCGGCGCAGGGTATGGTTGCCAACGGGCAGACCGAAATCCCTGCCAACGATGTAAACAAACTGATTGGCTGTGTTAATGCCCTGAGCAAAGAAATTATCGGCGACCAGAAACTGCTTAAAAGCAGCGATCCCGAACCGATGGCTACAGCAGTTGCTTTCTGCCAGAATATCCGCGTTTCCAAACAGATAACAAAAACTTTCAACCAGATGGGCGACCTTTATTACAAGTCGCTTACTGAAACGCAACGCGACAAAATGGTAACGGTTGAAAGCGAGCATATCGACGGGACGATGGCTGCCACAACCCGCGGGCAAAAGTTGTCGTGGCTGAAATCCGTTCCGAAAAATTCAACGAAATGCCGCATCCTGACCAATGTACGCTGCCTGAGCGAAGGCGTGGACGTACCTTCACTGGATGCCGTCATGTTCCTTTCTGCCCGCAATTCGCAGGTGGATGTGGTGCAGTCCGTCGGGCGCGTAATGCGCAGGGCAGAGGGGAAAAAATACGGTTACATCATTATCCCGATTGTTGTACCTTCTGATGTTCAGGGCGAAAAGGCTTTGGGTAACAATGCCGATTATGCAGTGGTCTGGACGGTCTTAAACGCCCTCCGCGCCCATGACGACCGTTTCAAGGCTACCATCAACAAACTGGAACTGAACAAAACCAAGCCTGTAAATATTATTGTGGGCGGGGCTTCGCACGGTAACGACGACATAAACGGGATTGAATACGCCGGTTCTGAAGCCAGCGCTGAAGCAGCTTTGCAAATGGCTATCCAGTTCGACCGGATGCAAACCCTGCTCTATGCCAAAATGGTGGAAAAGGTAGGTGAACGCCGTTATTGGGAACAGTGGGCTAAAGATGTTGCCGGCATTGCCACCCGCCAGATCGACAATATCAAACGTTTGGTAGAAATCGACAACAGGCACAAGCGTACGTTCGAAAACTTTATTGAAGGGCTTCGCAGGAACATCAATCCTTCTATTTCCGAAGCCGATGCTATCGAAATGCTGGCGCAACACCTGATTACGCAGCCTGTCTTTGAAGCCCTGTTTGAAAATTATTCCTTTGTGAAAAACAATGCCATTTCGCAATCCATGGAGCAAATGCTCGGCTTGCTGGAAGAGCATAAGGACGAAAAAGATACGGAAACCTTGCTGCGGTTTTACGATTCGGTACGCGAGCGGGCAAGCGGCATTGACAACGCCGAAGCAAAGCAAAAAATCATCATTGAACTCTACGACAAGTTTTTCCGCACCGCTTTCCCGCTGATGGTCGAGAGGTTGGGGATTGTTTACACGCCGGTCGAAGTAGTGGACTATATCATTCATTCCGTCAATGATGTGCTGCAAAAAGAGTTCAACCGTACTTTGAGCGATGAAAACCTGCATATCCTCGACCCCTTTACGGGAACCGGCACATTTATTACCCGCCTGTTGCAAAGCGGGCTGATTCGTCCTGGAGATATAAAACGGAAGTATAACAGCGAAATCCATGCCAATGAAATTGTACTTTTGGCATACTATATTGCTTCGGTCAATATCGAAAATGTGTATCATGATTTGATGCAGGCCAAATCCGGCGTTTATACGCCTTTCAATGGAATATGCTTAACCGACACATTCCAACTGGGCGAAACCAAAAATGGCGAAGACCTTTTCAGTGAAATGTTCCCGCAAAATTCCCAACGGGTACAGGAACAGCAGAAAGCCCCGCTAATGGTTATCATGGGTAACCCGCCCTATTCTATCGGGCAAAAATCGGCTAATGATAATGCACAAAACCAAAGTTACCCCAAATTAGACAAGCGGATAGAAGAAACATACGCCAAAGCTTCGAATGCAGGATTGAATAAATCACTATATGACGCATACATAAAGGCATTCAGGTGGAGCGCCGACCGTTTGGGTAATAATGATGGAATCATTGCCTTTGTCAGCAACGGCGCATGGCTTGACGGCAACAGTACCGACGGCTTTCGCCAATGCCTCGAACAGGAATTTTCGTCTATTTATGTATTCAATCTTCGTGGAAACCAGCGGACAAGTGGCGAATTGTCCCGAAAAGAAGGTGGGAAAATTTTCGGATCCGGTAGCCGGACGCCGATAGCGATAACGATTTTGGTAAAGAAAAAGGAATAAGAAAAATATGGAAAGTGCTGATATTAAATGCATTAAAAGCAATAATATATTGCAGGATGCACAGCAAATTATCGAAACTTCGCGCGATTTAGCCTATCGTGCAGTAAACGTCGCATTGATAAAGAGGAATTGGTTACTTGGCAGGCGTATAGTCGAAGAAGACTTGCAGGGAAAAGAGCGTGCTGAATATGGCGCTGAAATTATTAAAACTCTTTCTGCCCAACTCATGCAAATATACGGTAACGGCTTTAATAAAACCAATTTATACACTTTTACGGAGTTCTATAAATCATTCCCGAAGATTTTCCACGCAGTGAGTGAAAAATCTGAAACTGTAATTTTAGACACAATGCATCCAAAATCATTTTCATTACTTACATGGACACATTACAGAATATTATTACAGGTAAAAGATCCTGATGCGAAAAGCTGGTATATGCGCGAAGCCGCAGAGCAAATGTGGAGTGTACGTACCTTGCAACGGAATATTTCGTCGCAATACTATTTCCGCCTTTTACAATCTCATAACAAGAATCTGGTCGAAAAAGAAATGCAAAAACTCACATTTTCATTTCAGCACGACAAGCTCGAATTTATTAAAAACCCTGTGATAGCCGAATTTTTAGGGTTTTCACCAAGCAGTGATTTTACCGAGACGGAACTCGAAAAAAATATTATTGCAAACCTGCAAAAATTTCTGATTGAACTCGGCAAAGGATTTGCATTTGTAGCTCGCCAGCAACATATCCGTACCGAAAAACAGGATTATTTTATAGACCTCGTCTTTTATAATTATATACTGAAATGTTTTGTGCTTATTGAACTGAAAACTACTAAAATAACACATCAGGATGTCGGGCAAATGGATATGTATATCCGTATGTACGACGAATTGAAACGAACAGAAGGCGATAATCCGACACTTGGCATTGTCCTTTGTGCCGATACAGACGAAGATATTGCACGGTATTCGATATTACACGGAAACGAACAACTTTTTGCTTCAAAATACAGAACGTATTTACCAACAGACGAAGAACTTCGCGCCGAAATCGAAACCCAAAAAAGACTGTTTTATTTACAGCAAAATTCAACTAAAGATTAAAATATTATGAGCAAAGCAACCATATATTACCGCGACATCGGTGACTACCTCAGCCGAGAGGAAAAACTATCCATCGTCAGAAAGATGGGCAGCGTTTCCAACTCCGCTATGGACTGGCAAATCCTGCAACCCAACGAGCATA
>JAISDP010000288.1 GCA_031264715.1 Bacteroidales bacterium | reverse complement strand
ATTACGCCCCGTTGGGGCTTGGTATGAATGTGTTTGCTGCGACACAGGGCGTTGCCCTGTGCTAATGATATCGCTCTTTCAGAGCTATTTACAATTACCATAATCTTCCGACCACGACTGGGCAACGCCCTACGGACCAGAGAAGCACAATATCTATCAAGGCCTGAAAGGGCGGTGATAAATTTTGTATATTTTGTATATATGCTTGGGTGGGCGAAGAGATTTCTTAATTTTGTCCCTTCAAACAGTTTTAAGTAATTGATCGTTGAGATGTAAAAATTGAAAATCGCTTTACCGGGTTCGGTAAGCTCAAAGCACATTCAATCAAGATCGAAACGTCGATTAATTATTTGCCACCAAATAGTCATAATGATTGGAATTGAAAAAATCAAGCAATCCATCGTTGCCGAGTTGGAAACATTTGACCGACAGTTCAAACAGACCCTCAAAAGCGATGTTTTTTTGTTGAATCTCATTACCCGGTATGTTTTAAAAACGAAGGGTAAGCAAATACGTCCCATATTGGTAATGTTATCGGCAAGGTTGTTTGGCGAAATCGGTCCGAAAACATACACGGCGGCATCATTGGTGGAGTTGCTCCATACCGCTTCGCTGGTACACGACGATGTAGTGGACAATGCCAACGAACGGCGTGGTGCATTTTCGGTGTATGCATTGTGGAAATCAAAGACTTCCGTTCTGTTCGGCGACTATCTGCTGGCTCGCGGCCTGCTGGTATCGGTAGATAACGAAGCCTATGACCTGTTACGTATTGTTTCGGTAGCCGTGAAGGAAATGTGCGAAGGCGAACTATTGCAGTTACAACATTCGCGCAAGCAGGATATCACACAGGAAGCATATTTCAGGATTATCCACAAGAAAACGGCGGCATTGATATCGGCCTGTACCGAAGCCGGAGCGCAATCGGGTGGGGCCACTCCCAAACAGTTGGAACAGATGCGGCAATTCGGCAATTACCTTGGCCTGATATTCCAAATCAAGGACGATCTGTTCGACTATCAGCCGCACGGCATCACCGGAAAACCCGCCGGGAACGACATCAAGGAAAAAAAATTCACCCTGCCGCTGATTCACGCACTGCAACAGGCATCTCATTCGGAAAGGAAACAGATATTGAAGCTGATCAACAGCTCGGCAACCGACTCGGAGAAACTGAAAACCATTGCCCGCTTCGTGGAAGAAAAGGGCGGCCTGGAACATTGCCGCACCACGATGAACGAACTTGCGCAAAAAGCCATAGCCATCATCGATACTTTCCCGCCAAGCGACGCAACTGCTGCACTGAAGGAAACCGTAGACTATACCATCAACAGGAACAGGTAAGAACCGTACCCGTCAGGTTGAAATAAGGCTGGAAACCTGGGTATCCCAGCTAAATGCTACATTTTATATTTGTTCAAATAAAAATAAACGCTTAAAATGTACCCCCGATATTGGAATAATCCAAAAAATGACTATACTTGAAGATGGTTCGGTACAGGATTCCATATATGGAAGAATACATTCCAAATGTGAACGGTTTACCCATAAGAATCGAGGTTAAATCTCAAATCCATACGAATCATAAAATTCATAAGAATATTATGATGCATAGATTATATTCTCTATTTGCACTGTTCCTTTTATTGTGGACGCTCGCCTCGTGTCAACACCGGGATCATACCGGCTATTCCAAAAGTGAAGGATTGCTCCAATACGTCGATCCGATGATTGGCGCCGATTTTCACGGGCATGTATTCGTGGGAACCTCCACTCCTTTCGGGATGGTGCAAGTGGGGCCGAACAACATCCACAAGGGCTGGGACTGGTGTTCGGGCTACCATTACTCGGACAGCATTGTAACCGGTTTCTCGCACCTGCACCTGAGCGGAACAGGCGGAACCGACCTGGGCGACGTACTGGTGATGCCCTACACGGGCGAAATCCGTTCGGAACGCGGGGAACAGGAGGACATCAGCAACGGGTACGCCTCGTTTTATACGCACGACCAGGAGGTAGCCCGTCCCGAATATTATTCCCTGTGGTTGAAGTCATACGGCATCAAGGCGGAGTTGACTTCTTCCGACCGCGTGGGGTTTCATCGTTACACCTTTCCGAAGGGCGAGCAGGCACGCGTGATCGTCGATCTGAAACAGGGCGCCGGCGACAGGGCGCTTGACGCCTGCATCAAACAAACGGATGAATATACCATTGAAGGATACCGCTATTCAAAAGGTTGGAGTACGCACAAGGTGTTTTTCACCATGAAGTGCAACAAACCGTTGAAAGAGTTTGCGGTATTCGACGACAATGTCCGCAAAGACGGGAAAGAACTGCAATCGCCCGCCGTAAAAGGCGTGATGTCGTTCGGCGCCAATGCGGGAGAAGTCATGTTCAAAATAGGCCTCTCGTCGGTGAGTTGCGCTAATGCGGCAGAGCATATCCGGCTGGAAATAAGTGGCTGGGATTTCGCGAAAGCGGTGAAGGAAAACAGCCGGAAATGGAATGAAGAACTGTCGAAAGTGGTGATTGAAACGAAAAGCGAATCGTACAAACGGGTTTTCTACACGTCCTTTTACCATACGATGATCGATCCGTCGCTGTATTGCGACTACAACGGCGAGTTCCGTGCGGGAAACACCGACAGCGTGTGGGTTGCCAAAGGCTGGAAGAATTATACCGTTTTGTCGCTTTGGGACACCTACCGGGCGCTTCATCCGCTGATGACCATCATACAGCAGGAAAAGGTGGACGATTTGATCAATACGATGCTGTCCATTTTCGACCAGCAGGGAAAATTACCGATCTGGCACTTGCAGGGATGGGAAACGAACCTGATGCCGGGTTGCAGCGCAATACCCGTCGTAGCCGACGCTTACCTGAAAGGGTTCAGGGGGTTTGACGGCGAACGGGCGTTCCATGCCGTGAAAACATCGGCTACCAACCCAAAGCAACGGCAAATGACGTATATCCTCGAACGTGGCTACATCCCGGGCGACAAGGTTCCCGAAGGCACATCGCTGGCAATGGAATACGCGATGGACGATTGGGGAATTGCTGAAATGGCCAAACGGATGGGCAAAGCCGACGATTACGAGTATTTTAGGAAACGCAGCCAGTATTATAAAACTTATTTCGACAAATCAATCAATTTCATCCGTCCGAAAATGGACGACGGGAGCTGGCGTACGCCCTACGACCCGGCTCGTGCGGTACACGGCCTGCGCGGTGATTACTGCGAAGGCAACGGCTGGCAATATACCTTTTTCGCCCCGCAGGACCCCTGCGGTTTGATCGAACTGTTCGGCGGCGATGATGCTTTCACCCAAAAACTGGATGATTTCTTTGTTACGGAAACCGATATGGGCCCCGAAGCATCGAAAGATATCACGGGGTTGATCGGGCAATATGCACACGGCAACGAGCCGAGCCACCACATCGCTTACATGTATGCCTACGCGGGGCAGCAATGGAAAACAGCCGAAAAAGTACGTTTCATCATGGATCAATTCTATACCGACAAACCCGACGGTATCATCGGGAACGAAGATTGCGGGCAGATGTCGGCCTGGTACATGATGTCGTCGTTCGGTTTTTATCCCGTCAATCCTGCACAGGGAGTGTACGTGTTCGGCAGTCCGCATTTCGACAAAGCTACCATCAACCTGCCCGGAGGTAAAACGTTTGTGATTGAAGCCGTAAATAACAGCATGGAGAATATTTATATACAGAGTATTGAACTTAATGGAAAAGAATATCCGAAAAGCTGCATCACTCACCAGGATGTGGTAAGCGGCGGAACGTTAAAGTTCGTCATGGGCAGCAAGCCCAACAAGGATTTCGGAACAGCAAGGGAAAACCGGCCGATTTGAAAAAGCAATAATAACCATTTAATTATCATCACCAAAATGAGAACCTTTTGTACTTTTATTTTTTTAATGAGTATTCTGACATGCGCAGCGCAGAAAAACACGCTTGACAGCTACGTTCCCACCGGCTTCGAGGCTATGGCCAAACTCGAACGGTTGCCGGTAATGTATCCGCCCGGGACGAAAAAGAACCGCTGCATCACCTACGATGCCACCGGCGGTAATGGTTTCGGACTGTTCCTGTCCATGTTCAAAAAATACGTCGACGAAAAAGGAGAAATCGTCTTTTTCGATGCATACGGGCCGGGTTGCCTCTATCGCGAACAGATGAACATCTGGATCAACAATGGTGTCGGAGCCAAGAACAAGAGCATCCGCATCAAGTATTATTTCGACGACGAAACGACTCCCCGTATCGATGTTCCCGTTTTTGAATATTTCAACGGCGAACATTCTCCTGTTGCCGAACCGTTTGCCTTCCGGCAGAAATCGCAGTTCGGGGTTATCTACTATCCCTTCGCTTTTGAAAAACGGCTTCGGATCACGCTTTCCGATACGCTGCTCACCCGGATGGTGAAGGACAACCTCGAAGCCAGTTGCAACTGGTTCCAGTTCGATTACCTGACCTACCCCGCAGGAACGAAGGTAAAATCGTGGAATCCCGCAATGTCGGAATACGAAGCAACCGTGAGGAAGCAATGGGACAACACGGGGCAAAATCCTAAAAGCACGGCGGGCGACCGGGTAGCCGAAAAGAATATTTCGCTCCGTCCCGGCGAACAGGCCGTATTGTTCGATCAAAAGGGCGATGGTTCCATAACGGCCATCCAACTCAGCCTCGATCCCTTTACCGCGGAAACTTTCTACAATACCAGCATCCGGATACAGTGGGACGATATGTCGCTCCCGGCGGTGGATATGCCTGTGAGCTATTTCTTTGGCGGCGGTGGCGTGAAAGACAACCATTGGGACGATACCTTTGCTTCGCTGCTCCACGGGTACGACTCGAAAACCCGCACAGGATACAGTTACTGGCCTATGCCTTTCTGGAAACGCGCCACCGTGAGCATTGTCAATAATTCCAACGAAAACATCAGTAACCTTACCGGTAAGATTTCGTGGAAACCATCATCGGTAATCAAATATCCCCAAAAGGAAACCGGCTATTTCATGATGAAACTCACCAGGGATACCAGTACGGGCGGTCTGACGCGGAAAGATTTTACCAGGCCTTATGCCGGCGCTTTTTTCGAAAAGGGACATGGACACGTGCTTGCAGTCAACATGTGGTCGGGTAATTTCTATGAAGACGGCGACGAATTCACTTACGTGGATGGCAGCAGCACGCCTCAGATACACGGCGACGGTACCGAGGACGATTTCAACCAGGGATGGGCCGGCGCACGCTACCAGAAAGCCATCTGGGGAGCGCTCAACAATGGCGTGAAAGGCGCGTACCGCATACACCTCAATGAACCGTACATCTATTACGACCAGATCGATATGCGTTTCGAGTATACCAACAGCGTATATCAGGGCGAGAGTCCCAGGAAACGCCAGGGTACCGACAATTCGATCATCGAAACCGAATTTGTGGTTTGGTATTACCAGACGCCATTCGGCCCCGCAATGCAACAGACCGATCACATAGACGTCGGAAATGCGCAAAGCGAACAGGCGCATGCTTATAGGGTCGAAGGGCAAACCGGCGACAATACGCTCACTCAGGGTTATGACAGCTACGAAAGCAGCGACAGTTACCACATCGTTACCGATAACGGGCGTTCTTTCAACCAATATTGCGAATTTGACATTAACCTTTCGAAAGACAACAGGGGCGTCCGGTTGAGGGAGCGGATTAACCGGACAGGTAACGGCATCCAGACTGCCAGCATATATGTCGACGGTAAAAAATTGCCCATACCCTGGTACATCACCACCTACTCGGATCAACCGAACATCAAAAACAGGTCGTTCGACGGCTGGTTCGACAGCGAATATGAAATTCCTTCCGATTTCACAAAAGGTAAGAAAAAGGTACGGGTACGGGTGGAACATGTTCAATCGATTAAAAATGAATTAAATTCATATTATTATTGGGTATTCTGTTATCAGTAATTCATCATCAAATGAAACTTTCCCATACCTTCCTTTTTTTGTTGTGTTTCCTGACGTGTACAGCGCAGAAAAACACGCTTGACAGTTACGTTCCTGCCGGCTTCGAGGCCATGGCCAAACTCGAACGGTTGCCGGTAATGTATCCGCCCGGGACGAAAAAGAACCGCTGCATCACCTACGATGCCACCGGCGGTAATGGTTTCGGGCTGTTCCTGTCCATGTTCAAGAAATATGTCGACGAAAAAGGGGAAATCGTCTTTTTTGATGCATACGGGCCGGGCTGCCTCTACCGCGAACAGATGAACATCTGGAGCGGCAAGGGTGTCGGAGTCAAGAGCAAAAGCATCCGGATCAAGTATTATTTCGACGACGAAACCACTCCCCGTATCGACGTTCCGGTTTTTGAATATTTCGGCGGCGAACATTCCCCGGTTACCGAACCCTTCACATTCAGGAAGGACTTGCAATTCGGAGTCGTCTATTATCCTTTCGGTTTTGAAAAACGGCTCCGTATCACGCTTTCCGATACGCTGCTCACCCGGATGGTGAAGGACAACCTCGAAACTACCTGTAACTGGTTTCAGTTCGATTACCTGACCTACCCCGCAGGAACGAAGGTAAAATCGTGGGATTCCGCAACGGCAACGACATACGAAGCAACCGTGAGGAAGCAATGGGACAGCCTGGGGCAAAACCCTAAAAGCACGGCGGGCGACCGGGTGGACGAAAAGAATATCTCGCTCCGTCCCGGCGAGCAGGCGGTGCTGTTCGACCACAAAGGCGAAGGTTCCATAACGGCTCTTCAGCTTGATCTCGATCCCTTTACCGCGGAAACCTTCTACAATACCAGCATCCGGATACAGTGGGACGATATGCCGCTCCCGGCGGTGGACCTGCCTTTAAGCTATTTCTTTGGCGGCGGTGGCGTGAAAGACAACCATTGGGACGATACCTTTGCTTCGCTGCTCCACGGGTACGACTCGAAAACCCGTACCGGATACAGTTACTGGCCTATGCCTTTCTGGAAACGCGCCACCGTGAGCATTGTCAATAATTCCAACGAAAACATCAGTAACCTTACCGGTAAGATTTCATGGAAGCCATCATCGGTAATCAAATATCCCCAAAAGGAAACCGGCTATTTCATGATGAAGCTCACCAGGGATACCAGTCCTGGCGGCCAGTCGGCATCGGGTTTTGCCAAGCCTTATGCCAGCGCCTTCTACGAAAAGGGACACGGGCATGTGCTTGCCATTAACATGTGGTCGGGTAATTTCTACGAAGACGGCGACGAATTTACTTACGTGGACGGCAGCAACACGCCCCAGATACACGGCGACGGTACCGAAGACGACTTCAACCAGGGATGGCTTGGCGCCCGTTACCAGAAAGCCATTTGGGGAGCGCTCGAAAACGGTGTAAAAGGCTCTTACCGCATACACCTCAACGAACCGTACATCTATTACGACCAGATCGATATGCGTTTCGAATACACCCGTCAAATCGCCCAGGGCAAGAGGAAACGTCCGGGCACTGACGACTCGAACATCGAAACCGAATTTTCGGTCTGGTATTACCAAACGCCCTTCGGCCCGGCAATTCTATTGACAGACAGTATAGATATTGGAAGCCCGCAGAGTGAACAGGCGCACGCATATAAAATTGAAGGGCAAACGGGCGGCAATACCCTTACTCAAGGGTATGACAGTTATGAAAGCGATAACAATTACCGCATCGTTACGGACAATGGACGCTCATTCGACAAATATTGCGAATTTGACGTCAACCTTTTGAAGGATAACCGGGGAGTACGGCTGAGAAGGAGGATCGACCGGACGGGTAACGGTATCCAGACTGCCAGCATATATGTCGATGGAAAAAAGTTGCCTGTACCCTGGCGCATCACCTCCTATTCGGAACAGCCCGTCACCAAAGACAGGGCGTTTGACGGCTGGTTCGACAGCGAATACGAAATTCCCGCCGGCTTCACAAAAGGCAGGAAAAAGGTACGGGTACGGGTGGAATATGTTCAGTCGATTAAAAATGAGTTAAATTCCTATTATTATTGGGTATTCTGTTATCAGTAACAACTTTCAATTTTTTAATATAATAAACATGATCAGTAAAATACAGACAGTCATCCGCAATGGCTTTATTCTTGCAGGTATACTTATTCTTGCAGCCTGTCAGGATACGAAAAGCCAGGCACAACAGGTAAACACGATGGGTATGTCCTGGCCCGAAGGACAGGTTTTCCCTGCTTTTGCCACTCCGGCCGACACACTCGATGCATTGGCCATAGAAGATCCGGGGATCACGTCCGAAGAAAAGGTAATGTTTACCGTCCTGCAGGGATTAGTCAATAAAACGAAACCTTCGATTTTCCTGCTTCGTTCGTCGGATGAAGGCATGTATAAATGGCCACAGCTACTGGGTTTGAAACTTCGGGAATATGCGCCTGACAAAAAATGGGAACTTGTACGCAAGTATCGCAACAGCGTTAGCGGCGTGATCCTGTACAGTGTCGGAAAAAGTGTACATTACCGTAACTTGGCCACTACGGTGGCCGGTTTGCGGAATGCCCTTCCCGTAACTGCCGCCGAATACGAAAAGTTATCCGCGCTCAATATGAAATTCCCGGTGTTGGAGGATTTGTCGGAGTTACCCTATACTGCCCCGGAAGACGTGTATCGTTACATGTATAACGTTTATTGGAAGGATTGTACCAGGCGGTTGCTCATCAGCCACCGGGCGCTGCCTTTCATCAGGGACATCGCCGTAGCTGCGGGCGCTGCTGTCGTATGGCTCGATCCGCGCAGGGAAGCCGAAAACAATATACTGAGCATGTTCCTTGGCGACATGAAGGCTGGCGAAAGCATTATCCTGGGCTGGTGGGCCGAGGAACGTTCGGGGATCGGCAGCGGAACGAAATACGGGATTTCCACCATACCGGCCGATTTTTACGAAAATGCAACGGTATATGCAGGCATGAGCCATATCATCAACCTGCCGGTGATCCCGAAAAAACCGGAACTCGAAAACAAAATCTACCTGGCTGTGTTCCTGAGCGATGGCGATAATATCCAATATTGCCAGCATGCCATGTCGAAATTGTGGGATGATCCCAAACGCGGAATTATCCCGATCAACTGGACGGTAAGCCCGGGGTTGGCCGATTTGGGGCCTGGCCTGCTCAATTATTTTTACAAAACGTCATCGCCAAACGATTTTTTCGCTTCGGGTCCTTCGGGCTTGGGTTATGCGCTCCTCTACGACGCCCACAACAGGAAATGGAACAACACCGGCGGAAAAACATTTGACGGGTATGCACAACTTACGCAGCGTTACCTGGAAAAAAGCGGGTTGCGGGTGATTACGGCATGGGACGAGGTCAGCGAAAAGCAAATGGACTCGTACGCCACTTATTGCCGTTACCTGTACGGCGTGACGCAGCAGGACTGGCAAAGGCAAAAAGGCAAAATCCCTGCGTACGCCAAGCAGGGCAAACTGTCATTCCTGCCCAATTATCCCTGTTATACCGAGGACATTGATGTGATTGTGAACATGAACAGGGATACGATTGCCAAATTCGACGGCAGGCAACCTCTTTTCCTGACAGCCCAGGGAGTATCGTGGCGGATGGGTCCCGAAAACCTCGTGGCTATGAAGGAGAAACTGGAAGCCCTTTCGCCCGGGAACATTGTCATTTGCCGTGGCGACCATTTCTTTGCACTGTATAACGAGGCCAACCGCATGGATTTCAACCTGACGCTTTCGTCGAAGATGAAAATCACTTCCAGTAAAACCTCTACCCGTGCGGAATATGCCGCCGACGGTACCTGTGCCGCCGAACGGACATGGGTTTCTTCTCCGAAAGGTAAAAAATGGATACAGTTCGATTTCAAGAAACCATACCGGGTCAGCCGTTATGTGATCAGACATGCGGGTGTAAACGGCATGGACGAAGCCTGGAATGTGAAATCGTTCACAGTTGAAACCAGCGAAGACGGTAAAAAATGGAAGCTGGCCGACGAACAGCCCGACAACCGCGCCAGTGTGACCGATATGGACATTGCGCCGGTGCAGGCGCGTTACGTGCGGATCAGTATCAACAACGATGGAATTGCCGCAATTGGCGATATGGAGATCTACGGGTCGGCGTTATAAGTTTTCATCGTTCCTCCCCTCAATGACGGGGGTAAAAGGTTAGGAGGTGTCAATATAAAGTTGCAAACCCCCTTTTTGATGCAATTCCATAACGTGGGCTTGTTTTTCCGTATGTGCTGGAGAATTGCTGTCGCCCTTACAGGCCTTTCAGGGCTTGGCGTTTGCGGGACATTCATTCCGTAGGGCGTTGCCGGCGTTGCCCTACGCTATTGATTACGCTCTTTCAGGGCTTTCAGGGCTGTTTATATCTTCAAGACATTGCCGGATACATACGGATACTTCCGGGTTTGACCCTGACGCCGGCAGGCGTCTAATTTGGATAACCCCGGGCAAGCCGCAGGCGCAGCCCGGGGTAGAGGCCGAGTTCCTCTCCCATCCGAACTGCGAAGCTGTTCAACCCGCTACGGGGTTGCGGGAGAGCGCTATCCTCCGTAGTACCCCGAGCTGCGCTACGCTTGCACGGGGTTATCAACATTGGATGCCTTCCGGCATCCGATCGCAGGCGTGAAACATGTCCGTGCGTGCTTTGCCCGTCAGGGCATCCATAGCAATAGAAATTGATGCGGAAAACATCCGCCAATCTCCGTAGGAGATTCATCAT
>JAISDP010000167.1 GCA_031264715.1 Bacteroidales bacterium | reverse complement strand
CCTGGTCATCGAAACTACGCTCAATAATCCCAGGATACAGGTAAAACTTCCGGCAAACGTCACTTATGTCGGTTTCATGAATATAACGGACGATGCCAACACCATCAAGGTGAAACATTTGAGCACTGCAAGCAACGTGGTGACTTTTGTGCTCGATGGCCCTGCCTCGCTGCTACAGAACCAGAAAGTACATTTCAAGATGGTGCGGAGAGCCGAATGTGCTGCCGCCACCGGTGCAAAAAGCGACGAGGTAAAAGTAATTGCCGGCGGCGACCCGAACGGCGTGGAAGAAATGACCGCGCCGGACAAGATCGGAACCGGCGCGCGCACGAAATACGCCAACTACAATATTTACCTGGGTAACTTGAGTATGCTTTGGATGAATGGAGACAACCCGGTATTCAGCAAAAGCGAAATGGGAACCGCCAAGCAGCAGGCGCTCAGCATCAGGAACAACGGACAGGGAAAAGTAACTGCATTTAATTTTAATGTGAAATTCACCTCCGGCATCGGTACGCTTCAAAATGCGAAAATAAGGGGAACTTCGCGTAGCCTGAATTTCACAGCCCTACCACCGGCAAGCGGATTTGATAATTATAAAATATCGCTCACCGCCGCCGATATTGCTTTCATAGGCAATCAGGATAATTTCTTTGAAAACGGCGAAGAAATGGTGATCGAATACGAGTTCAAGAGTTCGCTCACCGCCAAATGCGGTTTAAAAAACGAAACGGTTTGGATCGACTGGAGCTGTAAAAACCCGGCAGTGTCGCTGAATACTACGATTTCGCTGTACGAGCCGCAGGGAAAGCCCGAACTGAAAAGAACGCTGATTACGCCGCTTCCAGGCGACATCAAGGAGGACGCTACCAAAGGAGTTTATTCAAGCGGGACGCCCAATAACATGATTGTCATCCTGGAAAATACAGGCCCCGCCGATGCGCATTACGTACAGATACCTTTTACCGTATCTGCGGAAAACGAATGGTTTAACACCAGCGAAATCACTGTAGTTGTTACCAATAATACAGCCTCTTACGATCCGGTTGCTACCGTGAGTGGGGCCAAAACAGTAACGATCAGGAACCTGTTGATTCCTGCCGGCGAAACAGCCACCATTACTTTTCCGGTAAAGCGCTGTCCCATGGAACGCTATACGGGTTCTTCGGGAGACGTGCTCGGCGCTGCACAGTTTTGCCGCTTGCTCTGCGGTGATATTACCTATTCCGACGAATGTGAAGATCCTAAAAAAAAGGGAACCATCGGGTATTCATATTTTAACACATATAAAAACGATGGTACCAATATCGGGTCGACGAATATCAGTTATATACCCGAGTTGATGACAACCGATATTGCCCGGATTGACATGATAACAGCGCCGGAAAGAATCATTGCTTTTGAATTTGGGAATCTTTCCACGATCTTCCCGATGATTGAGAGACAAAACTGGTTTGGAGGCCCGGGCAGTAAATTAGTCATCACCCTCAACTCAACCGGTAATATTGATTTGGTTGCCGCCAGGCTCCTGAATGAATTTGGAACTGCCGCGCCTGCCATCACCTTTAGCGGCACAGGCCCGGTTTATACCATCGAAATACCCTACAATGACACATACAGGGATTATTTGGATAAAAACGGCAAAGTAGAAATGACGCTCAGAGGGAAATGCAGCGGAGTTTCCACAGTGGAAAGAGATGTGAATTATACCGTTGATTTTGTAACCAGCAAGGGAGTGACCCACAAGCTGTACAAAAAGGTTTTCCCTGAAATCCTGATCAAATGTAACATCGACCCGGGCGCCAACCTCCGGACGCTCACCGCCCTGCGGAAAAATTACATCAAGGGGGACGCCAACAACGACGGTATCGATCAAAACGATGCCCCCAACACTGCAACGATGCGCTTAGACCGGTTCTACCACAACGATACGCTTTTGGTTGAATACAAGTTATCCGTCGGACAGTACAACCCCGCATACGATCCCAGTTGTTCTGTCGTCGGTACATCCGAAGACTGGAAATACCTGTACGCCACTATGGACAATATGGACTCCAGCAAGTTCGAACATGTAAAATCCGAATATTGGATCTATCATAAAAAGGCAACAACTCATTATGGTCATGATGATGTTAACATTCAATACGCAACTGCCGGACAAAACCGGGCATATCTTGAAATCGACCGCAATGCGAGCAGGTTCATGCATGAAGATTCGGTAGTGATCCGATCCCAATGGCGCGTGAAAACGATTGTCAAGAAACAGGAGGAAAAAGCCTTCCAGCTTGAGTTCTGGACTTATTGTGAAATGAATAAAAGACCGGTTGCCGACATTTTCACAAAAAGACCTGTAGTCTCGCCTTGTGATGAGCTTGAACAAAACTACGAAAGAGAATTTGCCAACGCGCAACTGTACGGCCTGTGGCATGCTACCAACGGCCCGCAACAATTCAAGCACGTATTTACGGATTTTTCTCTGAAGAACGCTACGTTCGATTATCATCTAAGCGTTGGCGT
>JAISDP010000119.1 GCA_031264715.1 Bacteroidales bacterium | reverse complement strand
TTTGGAACGTGTCCTGTCTTAAAACAAAGAGAATGCATATCCCACCATCACCGAGCCGGCGCCGAGGCGGTTGCTGCCGTTGGCGTTGTTTTCCTGTACGGTGATGAATCCGTAATTACCGCCCAGTTCGAGGAAGAAGTAATTGCGGTTGCATTGGTAACGGATGCCTGCATTTCCGGTAAGACCGAAGTTCGTACTTTTCATTTCGCCGGTGATGTTTGTGGCGCCATAATCGACAGGATCGTTCAATGTCGGTTCCATGGCGGGAAATTTACCGGTGACCATATCTTTAGCTGTTGGTGGCAGGATATCCCACAAGGTACTCGTTCCCGAAGCGTCGGAATACATTTTGCTGGTTCCTTTGGATACCTGTTTGCCCGAGATGAGGAACGACACAAAAGGCCCGGCATTGACATATACGCGCCACGGCGACTGGCCGAGATTCCAGCCGAATTGTGCCAATAGCGGTATCATGACGTAATCGAACTTGGTGGTATTGTCGATATTGGCATAATAGTACGTGGGGAGATGGCTCGCAATAGCTGTCAAATCCTCGATCTGCTGGTCGGTGATCGACATGCCTATGCTGTTGCCCACGGTAGAGACGAGCCGTTGCGAAGGCATCGCCTGCATGCCGTTTTTCTTACCGCCCTGTCCGCTGTATTCCACGCCGAGGCGGAAAGAAATCAGCGGGTTCAACTGCAACTCGGTAAAGATGCCGGCGCCCACTGCCGCTCGCGACTTATATCCTTCGCTCACAGGCGTGTTTTTACCGCCTGCGGTGATGTTCGGCAAATTTGGCCCGGCTTTGATCCCGAACTTGATATCCTGTGCGGTAGATACGCCGCACAGGAATAATAACGCCATAAGAATGGCTAAACCTTGTTTATATAATATGTTTTTCATTTTAAATAAATTCCAAATCCATTTTTTGATTTTTGATTTTCGACTTTCGATGAGCAAAGCATGAGAAAGGAATCAAAAATCGAAATTATTTTTAAACCTGCTCTTCATCCACGGTCCACACGAAAGCCCGGAGGCCTTGCTGTTCGGCGGTTTTATCCAGTTTACGGAGCGCCTTCAGGAATGGGGCTACTTTTTCGTCTTCCACGATTGCCAGCACCGCGGTGTTCATCCCCGGCCAGGCATGGCTGCCGTAATGAGGTTCACCGTTGTTGCTACCCCGGCCGGTGACGCTGTCCCAACGGGTAAATCCATGTATCCGGTAACGATCCAGGAGAAAATCCACCTGTTGGGTGTGCGCCTGGTTGTATGAAACAAATATTGCTTTCATTTCTTTTTTATTTGAAGATCCCTTTCGCTTGATGCATGGCAAAAGGGATCAAATTCTTATCCATTAATTATTATTTTCTTCTTTCAGTTCGGCGGCGATGCGTCGACGTTCCTTTTTGATGTCGCCGGCGCCGAACATGGTATACACCACGGGAACCACGATCAGGGTGAGGATGGTGGAAAAGGTAAGCCCGCCCACAATGGCGATACCCATCGGTTGCCAGAGTTCTGCGCCTTCGCCCAGCCGCAGCGCCATCGGGAGCATGCCCAGGATGGTGGTGGCTGTGGTCATCAACACGGGACGCAGCCTCGATTTACCGCCGGAAACGACTGCCGCTACCAACCCTGCGCCGCGTTCGCGGTTCAAGTTGATGTAGTCGATGAGCACGATACCGTTCTTCACCACAATACCGATGAGCATGATGGCGCCGATGAGCGAAAGCATGTTCAGCGTGGCGCCGGTAATCCACAAGGCAAGGAATACGCCCGTGAAAGCAAACAGCAGCGAGAGCATGATGATGAACGGACTCTTGAATGACTCAAACTGCGAGGCCATCACAATATAAACCAGGATCACTACCAGAACCATGAGGACGATCAGGTCGCCAAACGACTCCTGCTGGTCTTCCCATGTACCGCCGATCTTGACGCCGACACCGTCGGGTATGACTGTTTCGGACAGTAAAACATTTACATCGGCAACCACGTCGCTCAGCGGAACCCCGTATACCGAACCGGACACTTTAACGACGCGCTCGCGGTTTTCACGCTCGATGTTGGGCGGCGAAAACCGTTCCGCCACCTGGCCGAGTTCGCGTACGCGGATACCCTGGCCCATGCTGTTGTATATCTTGATGTTTTCGATGTCTTCGATGGACTGGCGGAACCGTTCCTCGTAGCGTACGATGATATCGTATTCCTCCCCGTCTTCGCGGAAGTGCGATGCCGTTAACCCGTTGATGCGGTTACGTGTGAAGTTGGCCACCGTTGCCATATTCAGCCCGTGCAAAGCCAGCTTTTCGCGGTCGAAATTGATCTGGTATTCGGGACGGTATTTGTCGCGGCTCACCGCCAGGTCGCGGAACCCGGTGATATTGGCCGCTTTTTCCAGGATTTCGGCTGCCAGCTTGTCGGTGGTCGCAAAATCGTATCCGTAGATCTCAATATCAACGGTGCTTTCTCCGCCAAAGCCGCCGCCGCCGTTACCGCCGGGCGTAATCGTGTATTTTTCCAGCTCGGGCAATGTTGCCAGGTAGTGACGCATCAGCTCGGATATCTCATAAATGTCGCGGTTCCGTTTTTTCAGGCTTTCCAAGCGAAAACGCATCGTGATGATATGATCGCCGTTGTCCTGCATGGCGGCCCATGTATTGTCGGACGAAGCCTGGCCAACGCTGTAGTTGATCATCTTCAGTTCGGGAAAATCCTCATGCAATTTCTGCTGGATTTTCAAAGCGGCTTCCTTGGAGAAATTCACGCGCGTACCGAGCGGCAATTCAACAGTCGCCGTGATCTGTGCGCTATCCGATGCAGGAATAAATTCCGAACCTACTACGCCCAGCAGCAGCAACAAGGTGCTCGACGCGAAAATAAGCAGGGCGGCCACAAAGACAATAACCCTGTGGCGTACGCACCATGTGAGCGCTCCCTCGTACCAGTTGTCCAGTCCGTCGAGCATCCGCTTGATGGGGCGGTATACCCGGCTGTCCCTGGCATTTGCCTTCAACATCCTCGAAGCCATCATGGGCGTAAGCGTCAGGGCGGAAACAACCGACAGGGTGATGATGATGGTCACCATCCAGCCCAGCTGTTTGAACATCATGCCCGCCAAGCCGGTAACCATCGTGAACGGGAGGAATACCGCGATAATGGTCAGCGTCGACGCCACAACGGCAACAGCTACCTCGTTGGTCGCATAAATCGCCGCATCGCGCGGCTTGGTACCGCGTTCGATATGGGACGTGATATTTTCGAGCACCACAATGGCGTCGTCCACGACCATACCGATGGCGATGGTCAGGGAACTCAATGATATAATGTTGATCGTATTGCCCGAAATCATCAGGTAGATGAACGAAGCAATCAGCGATATGGGAATGGTGACGATAATAATGATGGTCGCCCTCCAGCGTCCCAGGAAGAACAGCACGACGATGATCACAAAAATCATGGCCAGTACGACGGTTTCGGTCAAACTGTTGATGCTGTCCGTAATAAATTCGGATGTATCCAGTATCATTTCCAGATGGACGTCGGCAGGCAGATCCTTTTGCAGGCCGGGCAAAGCGGCGTTCACTTTCTTGGCGATGTCCACCGTGTTGGCGCCCGACTGTTTCTGCACAATGACGGTGGCTGAACGGATGCCGTTGGTATAGCTCTCCTGGGAGCGTTCTTCAAGGGTATCCTTGACGCTGGCCACGTCGGACATGTAGATGCTTCGCCCGTTGTACGAACCCACTACCAGCCGCTTCATTTCGTCGCTGATCTTGAACTCGCCGTCAACGCGCAGGGAATAGGTATTGGAGCCAATATCGAAGTTACCTGCCGGCACAATCAGGTTTTCGGCGGCAATGACAGCGCCGATCTGTTCTACCGTCAGGTTGTAGGCGTCGAGCTTTTGCGGATCCACATCCACGTGTACCTCGCGTTTGGGCGCGCCGGCTACGGCTACCGTTCCCACGCCGTTGATGCGGTTGAGCGGGTTGGCCACGCGGTCGTCGAGAATCTTATACAGCGCGTCTGTACTTTCTTTCGCAGTCGCCGACATGATCACTACCGGGATCATGTCGGTGCTGAACTTGAAAATGATGGGGTTTTCAACATCGTCGGGCAATGCCTGCTTCACCATATCCAGCTTGTCGCGGACGTCGTTCGTCGCCACGTCAATATCGGTTCCCCACGTAAATTCGAGGACAACGATCGACATGTTGTCGCGCGAAGAGGATGTAATGGTTTTCAGGTCGCTCACCGTGTTCAACACGTCCTCCAGCACGCGGGTCACATTGGTTTCGATATCTTCGGCGCTTGCTCCTGCATACGTGGTGAACACCATGATGGTATTCGTTTCGATGTCGGGATACAGGTCGATCGAAGTCCTCGACAGGGCAAAAAGTCCGAATATGATCACCCCTACGAAAATAAGGATGGTGGTTACGGGTTTCTTTACGGATGCTTCGTATATTTTCATTTTTTAATACTGTTTATAATTGGTTAACGTCCGGCGAACGTCCAAAATGATTTGATAACGCGGTTATTCGAATCGTTATTCCTGTATGGCGACCGGTGTGCCGTCCATCAATTTTGTTTGTCCGGCAACTACCACCGACGCGCCGTTGGGCACGCCCGAAAGCAGCTCGTAGGCATCGTTGTCACGACGTCCCAATTCTACTTTCTTCTGGTAAGCAACACCGTTTTCCACTACAAAAACAAACTTGTTGTTGGTTCCCATCTGTTTGATCACAGCCATATCGGGCACCACCACGTGGTTCATGGTGCCGAAGTTAAGTTCCACGCGGGCGAACATGCCGGGGCGTATCGTCATATCGTTGTTGGGTATGCTGATTTCGGCCACAAAAGTACGCGTTCCCTGGTCGATGGTGGGATGAATCAATGATATTTTCCCTTCAAAAACCCTGTCGGGGAACACATCCAGCCTGATCTTCACCACCATTCCCTGCTTCACTTCCGGGAAATAGGTTTCGGAAATGTTGACCAGTATCTTTACGGGCGAAATCTGCATCACGTTCAAAATGGCGGGAGCGCCGGCATAAATATTCTTCGGGTCGAAGTTGCGCGCCGTCACAATCCCGTCGATGGGCGAAAGCAGCGTTGTGTTTTCTTCGAGGTTGCGCAGCACTTCGCGCGTTACTTCCACCTGCGTGGTCAACTGGTCTAATTGCTGCTGGGTAGCGCTACCCGACTTGTTAAGTTCTTCGACGCGTCCCAGTTCCTTTTCGGAATTCTGCAACTGTAGCCTGGTTTGCAACAAATTGGTGCGATCCATCTGTACCAGCGCCTGGCCTTTGCGGACGCGGTCGCCCACTTCCACCATGATGTCGTCGATACGGCCGGGTACAGTGGTGGCTATGTCGTTGCTTTTGTTTGCCTGAACAGTACCTGTTAGCTCTATCAATTGCTCAACAGGCTGTTCGGTGACGCTTAATACCTTTACCAACACTTTGGAATTTTCTTCCGTACCCGCTGTTTGCGCCTGTTCTTTACTACCGCCGCCGCAAGCGTACAGGAAAACGATCGCGATCGCTAATATACCGTGAATTACTTTCATTATTTTTGATTTTTGATTTTTCGAATTTGATTTCATGGTCACTGTTACAACGTATGAAGAAGCGCTTCCAGATTGGTTTGTGCTGTGAACACATCCATCATAGCGTTGATATAATTGGTTTGTGCCTGCAGAAGGCTGGTGTTGGCCGTGGTAACGTCCAGGCTCGAAGCCGTCCCCTGCTGGAACTTGCGCGTAATGCTTTCGAACACGCGCTGCGACACGCTCATCGCTTCCTTCTGCAACTCGAGCGACTCAATTGCGTTGTTGAGGTTGAACCGCAACTGCTTTTCCTGCATCAGCAACTGGTCGGCGAGCAGCGCCCGGTTATTGCTCGCCGTTTCCTGCTTGATCCTGGCCTGTTGCGTACGCACGTGGCGCTGTCCCGATGCGAATATGGGAATGTTGGCGTTCAGCCCGATGACATTGTTCGGCGACATATCGAAGGTCGATTTCTTGATTTTATAGGTATAGCTATAAAATACGGCAACTGTGGGCAGCGAGGCCGCCTTTTCGAGGCTAATCTGCTTGTTGGCCAGGTCGATCTGCTGATCCAGCAACTGCACATTATAATTATTATTGAGGTCGAAAGCCGCGGCCATGATTTCTTGGGTATCCCTCTCTGCAATCAGGGTTTCCAGTGTTTGCGCCAGCGTGATTTCAGCGCCGGTCTCCACGCCCAGCTGGAAGCGCAGCAGGTTGTACGCCAGCTCAACGTGACGCTCTACGGTCTTGATGCCGTTCATCACCGTAGCCACCTGTACTTTCAACTGGTCGGCGTCCGTTTGTTCGGCAACGCCCACGCGCACCATATCTTCCGTACTTTTGGACAGTGTCCGGATGTTTTCCAGGTTCTTTTCCAGTATTTTCCTGTTTTCTTCGGCAATCAAAATGGCGTGGTATGCCGACTGCGTCTGCTGCCTTATATCCAGTTCGCTTTGCAGGCGGGCTGTTTCGGACATCTGCTCGCCTATCTTCGACATCTTGATGCCCACCCAATAACCGGCGCTGAACAGCAATTGCGTCACTTTTGCCTGGAAATTGCTGGTAGGTTCCAGGGGAATGGTCATCCCGGCAAAGGACATCTTAAACCCCATCATGTTCTGGTAGTCGACCGTGGCGCTTACCTGCGGCAAACCGGACGAGATAGCTTCCCAGGTTTTCTTCTGGGCTTCCGATACCGACAGGCCGGCATTCCATACGGTCCTGTTGTGCTGCACCGCATAGTCCTGCGCTTCCTTCAGCGTGAGGTGCAGCGCCTTTTCATTCGACTCCTGCGAAAAAACCGGCACAAACATACCGAACAGTATAATACTCAGGATAATTCGCTTCAATTGTATTTCCATTTGGATGATTAATTTACAAAATTATTGTTTTTAAATATTTGAAAACATGCGCTGCCTTTACTTTGACTTTGCCGTTTTTTCCTTATACCTGTTGATAATTTCTATTCCTTCCGGCGTACAGATACCGCGCAGGAAAGTGATGATCACATTTTCGAAAACTTCAGCAAGCGAAAACCTGTCCAGGTCACGGTCAGCCATTGCGATTCCGTCGGCCCGCTTACTAAAGAAAACGGCGATGATCTCCGGGTTGAGGTCGTCTCGGAAAACGCCCTCGTCGATACCCCGCAGTATCAGTTGTCCCATTCCCCTGCACTTATCGTCATGCATGTGCATCAGGCGGTCTTTGAACACTTGCGGGTAATACTTCCGAATGTCGTTCAGCATGTCCAGCCGCCGCAGCGATGTCTGCTCCGCACTTTTTTGCATCATCAGCAGAATCGCATCGACCACATTCCCTTCCTTGCTGAAAACCCTCTCGGAAAAGACGGCGCTTTCCCTGTGAAAACTGTCGATACATGCGATCAGCAAGGCTTCCTTGTCCTTAAAGTTTTCGTAAATGGTGCGTTTCGAGATACCCATGTGCCGCGCCAAGTCGTCCATCGTGGTGCTTTTGACACCCGTACCGGCAAACAGTTCCGAAGCCTCTTCGATGATGCGTTGTTTTACCATACCATTATAATCTTTGCCTGAAAATTCCGCGGCAAAGATATGTGAAAACTTTAGAAACATTTAAAGTTTTTTATGTTTTTGATAACTTTTTTAATGATAAATCCGATACAAAGGTGTAACGTACCTGTATACAGCAGAATAATTATTCGATAAAGCCCGGAGGCTTCCCGACGAAATACCGGTTTTACACGATGAAATACCGACAGGTCGCCGACCTTCCCGCTCCATCCGGGAATTATGACAGTTCCTTGCTTTGCCATGATTTTAAATTCTTAAAAATGAGTAAAATCGGATACATATAAAAAGCCGCTACATCGTATGATACGATATAACGGCGGTATAATATACTTGAAGAATATTTTGCTAAGCCTCGCGCGCGTTTATTATTAAGTGTCGATGAGTCCTCTCTCTCTCTCTCTCTCTCTCTCTCTCTCTCTGCAAAAGGCGTGCCATTCGGTGATTTACTGAACATTGCCTGTAAGAAATTTTCGAAAGATTTCGACATGATTAAGGGTACTTTGGTATGTTTTTGAGATTAAAATTCGGGGGCAAATGTAAATCCTTTTTGAGACAAAAACAAAAAAATGTTTGTTATGGGTTGTTAAGGGATATTTTTTTTGCGAATTGACCCTGACAAGTCGGCTACCTTACGGTGAACCCCCATACCCCATACCCTGCACCCCATTTTGGGGTTTCAATTACACCAGTGTTATCTCTATTCCTTTTTCCCGTAAAACCTGTACTGCACTGGCCGGAGCATTGGAATCGGTAATGATCTGGTGCACCTGATTGAGGTTACAAATCTTTCCGAAGCCGCGTTTGCCGAATTTCGACGAGTCGGCCAGCACGATTACTTTTTGCGCGGCCCGCATCATCCTCTGGTTGAGATGCGCCTCGCCGATATTGCTTGTAGTGAGGCCAAAATCAAGATCAAGCCCGTCAATGCCGATAAATAGCTTGCTACATGCCAGGTCGTTCAGGAAATTTTCGGCTTCGGGGCCAATCACCGATGCGGAGTTTTTTCGCATGGACCCGCCTAACTGGATTACTTCGATGTTCTGCCGGTAGCATAAGCTTAGCGAAACCTTTACCGACGAGGTGATCACGGTTAATGGTTCGGTAAAGTTGATTTTGTTAGCAAAAGCAAGTATCGTGGTTCCCGAAGCGATGATGATGCGGTCGTTTCGCATTAAGAGCTGGTTGGCAGCCTCGGCGATGCGAAGCTTTTCGTCCACCATGATTTTTTCTTTCTCGTCAATATGCCGGTCGCTGATCAACGAACTGAAAAGACTGACGCTTCCGTGACTGCGGAAGAGCATCTTTTTGCTTTCGAGTTCTTTCAAATCCTTACGGACAGTCACAGCCGAGACGCCGAGGCGGTCGCTTAGTTCGATAACTTTTACATATCCTTCTTTTTCAAGCTCATTCAGAATGGCCTTATGGCGTTGGGCGATATTCATAACATTTCCTTATTATAAAATAAAACAACATATTAGATGAAAGACTCAGGTTTTCCAAGTGCATGAGATAAAAGTCAAAACCACTCAGTCTCGCTTACCGGGGGTACTCAAAGTACAAATGCTATCTTTATAATTTTAAATAAAAATAAATAATTGTCAAACAATTAAACTGTAAGTTTATGGACAAAATGTGATCTTGGCGCACACAAAGATAGTATATTTAGTTGTATTCCGGCTACACAGGGGAAAAAATTTTGGTTTTATAACGAATCTCTCCATTTTACCCATACAAAAACCCGGAATTAAATTCCGGGTTTTACTTTTTATGTTAAAAATTCGGCTTCGTTTATGCCTTATTCTTTTTCTCGTCTTTACGCTTTTTCAAATTGATCAGGTCGTATACAATCGGGGCAGCGTTGAATACCGACGAGTAAGTACCTACGCCAATACCAATCAGCATCGCAAAAGCAAACCCGCGGATCATTTCGCCGCCAAAGATAAAGATGATCAACAACACGAACATGGTAGAGAGCGAGGTGTTCAGGGTACGTCCCAGCGTACTGTTGATGGCCGAGTTGTATAACTCTTTCATCGGGCGTTTGGGATACAGCCCGACCCATTCGCGAATACGGTCGTAGATGATCACCGTATCGTTGATGGAATAACCGATGATGGTAAGAATGGCCGCAATGAAATGCTGGTCGATCTCCATGGAGAAGGGCAAGACTTTCCACAGCAGCGAATACAGTCCGATCATGATCACAGAGTCGTGGAACAGCGAGATGACCGCTGCCAAACCAAACTGCCAGTTGCGGAAGCGGAGGAAAATGTAAAGGAAGATGACCAGCAGCGACAGCAACACGGCAATTACCGCATTGCGTTTGATATCATCGGCGATGCTGGCGCCTACTTTCTGGGCGTTCATCAGGTTGTTTGCACGGAATTGTTCCATGCCGGTTCCCTCCGGCAACAAGTATTTGGCGCCTGCAAATAAGTGGCTTTCAACAATACTGTCCACGTTTTGGATGAATTCGGGATCCTGGTCTTCTTCCATCATGTAATCGGTAGTGATTTTCACCTGGTTATCGGAGCCAAAAGTTTTTACTTCAGGCATATTATCATCAAAAGACTGGCGCAACGAAGATTGTAGCTCCACGGTATTTACCGTTTCGGCAAAGCGTACCGTATAGCTGCGTCCGCCTGTAAAATCGATCCCATAATTGAATCCCTGCACGATAATTGATATCATTCCGATAGCGATCACAGAGAGTGATACCAGGTACAGTTTTTTGCGGACTTTGATAAAGTCGAATTTGGCATAACGGAAGATATCAGCAGTTACAGGAACCGAGAATTTGATGGTTTTATTCCTGTCCAGCAGCCATTCAAAAACCAAACGGGAGATAAAGATGGAACAGAACATCGAGGTGAGGATCCCAAGCACCAGCGTAGTGGCAAACCCCTGGATAGGGCCTGTACCGAAGAAGAAGAGTACCAGCCCGGTAAGGAATGTCGTAACGTTCCCGTCGATAATGGCGGAATACGCGTGTTTGTATCCGTCGGCTACAGCCAGCCGTATCCCTTTCCCCGCTCGGAGTTCCTCCCGTATTCGCTCAAAGATGATGATATTCGCGTCATCCGCCATACCAAGCGTTAACACAATGCCGGCAATACCGGGCAGAGTGAGCACTGCGCCCAGCGAGGCTAAAACTCCCATCAGGAAAAACATGTTCACCATCAATGCGATATCAGCAACCACACCGGCGCTGTTGTAGTAGAATGCCAGGTAAATCATCACTACTACCAACGCCATGATAAATGAGATAAAACCGGCACGGATGGATTCCTTACCCAAAGTAGGCCCTACCACTTCGTCCTGTATGATGCTTGCCTTGGCGGGAAGTTTGCCCGATTTGAGGATATTGGCCAAGTCTGTGGCTTCGTTGATGGTGAAGTTACCGGTAATACGCGATTGTCCGCCGGGAATTTCCGTATCTACACGTGGTGCAGAGTATACATTGTCATCGAGAACAACTGCAATAGAACGTCCTATATTCTCCTTCGTCAGACGCGCCCATGTTTGTGCGCCTTCGGTATTCATCGACATTGATACTTCGGCCATAGAACCGCCCTGCTGGTTGAAGTCGGCATGAGCAGTGGTAATTACGTCTCCTCCCAGCGGCGGGCGTCCGTCGCGCCCTGTTACTTTAATCGCATGCAACCCGAACTGATCTGTTTCCTTTTGCGTATCAGGATCCTTCATCGTCTTTACATCCCAAAGGAAACGGATATCGCGGGGAAAGAGTTCGCGAACTTGCGGTATCGCCAGGTACCGATTTACCTTTGCAGTATCCTTTACTGCTGCAAACCCGATGGTAGAGCCGCCCATGAGCTGGTTCTGCCTTGCGGCACGATGTAATACGTTAAACAGGGGATCATTCATCTGGTCGCTCTGCAACGAAGCGCTATCAGTTGATGCGGTTGATTCTTGAGCCAGGAGGTCAAGCAACTCCGAACTTTTCGTGGTATCTTGCGAGGCTTCCGTCGTTGTTTGAGCCGGAGCCGGAGCAGTTACAGTCGTCTTTGTGCTGTCGGCCACGGCGCCTTTCCGGGCTTTCTCTATTTCCCTTATCTTGTCGTTGGCCTGCACCAGGTATGGGTACACTTCCGAGTTTTCGTAAGTTTCCCAAAATTCAAGATTTGCCGAACCCTGCAACAGTTTGCGGACACGTTCCGGTTCTTTTACGCCGGGCAGTTCCACCAGGATGCGTCCCTTGGTTTCCAATTGCTG
>JAISDP010000075.1 GCA_031264715.1 Bacteroidales bacterium | reverse complement strand
GAAGACTGCAAGTTATTCGATAATTCATATTAATTTAATTTGATTGATGAATTGAGAACGACAAAGATAGTTTTTACAAAGTTAAAAAAATACTGATTTTTGTCAATCTTTAACTTATTACCGTTCCAACCCTGTCAGCAGTCTTTATTCTTATCTCATGTGCTTGGAAAACCCAATTTTTTCGGTGGTTTGCCCGTATTTATCAACTCCTAATACTCAAACACCCCATAGCTGCCACAAATCGTCAATCGTTTTCCTTCCGCTGCTTCGCACCTGCCTATCATCTTTGCTTCGATGCCAAATTCTCCTGCAATCTCAATCACCCGGGCAGCATCTTCTTCGGCAAGATAAAGCTCCATACGGTGACCCATGTTGAATACCTGGTACATTTCGCGCCACGACGTTCCCGATTGTTCCTGTATGATACGGAACAACGGCGGCATATCGAACAAGTTATCCTTGACCACATGCAGATTATCTACGAAATGCAGTACTTTGGTCTGTGCTCCGCCCGAACAGTGTATCATTCCGTGAATAGCAGGACGCATCTCGTCCAATATCCGGCGAATTACCGGAGCATACGTCCGTGTGGGCGAAAGCGCTAATTTGCCCGCATCCACACCCAGCTTGTCAATAGCCTCGGTGAGGCGGTAACTACCGGCATATACCAGTCCGCTATCTACAGCATGGTCATAACTTTCGGGATATTTGGCCGCCAGGTACTTCGCAAACACATCGTGGCGCGCTGACGTCAGTCCGTTGCTACCTATGCCACCGTTGTACGCACTTTCATAAGTCGCCTGCCCCGATGAGGAAAGCCCTACAATCACATCGCCGGCGCCGATCCGTTCGTTGGTGATCACATCGCTGCGACGCATGCGGCAGGCAACCGTTGAATCGACAATGATGGTGCGTACCAAATCGCCTACATCAGCCGTTTCGCCTCCCGACAAGTATATTTCAATGCCGAAACCACGCATCTGTTCGATTAATTCCTCGGTACCATTGATGATAGCTGCAATCACTTCGCCGGGAATCAGCATCTTGTTGCGCCCGATGGTAGACGAAACCAGTATCTTATCCACAGCGCCCACGCATAGCAGGTCGTCGGTGTTCATTACCAGGGCATCCTGTGCGATACCGCGCCACACGGACAAGTCGCCTGTTTCGCGCCAGTACATGTACGCCAATGACGATTTGGTACCTGCCCCGTCAGCATGCATGATGTTGCAGTATTCCGGATCGCCGCCCAGGATGTCGGGCAATACCTTGCAAAAGGCCTTCGGATACAAGCCCCTGTCAATATTTTTAATGGCCTGGTGTACGTCTTCTTTGGCAGCCGAGACGCCGCGCCGCATGTAACGGTCGTTCATTTGGATTTTCTTGTTCTGACAATAATTAGCTGCGTTTGGATTTCCATGCTATTTCAGTTTTGCAAAAGCTTCCTTCATCTGTTTCATCGCTTTGACCAACTTTTCGTCGGCAGTGGCGTATGACAGGCGGATACATTTCGGTTCGCCGAAAGCATCGCCGGGAACAGTGGCTACATAACCCTTGCCCAACAGGTAAAGGCTCACGTCGGTACAGTCTTTGACAACCGTTTCACCATCGGTCGTGCCGAAATAAGCGGTCACATCGGGGAATACATAGAAAGCGCCCTGCGGGATGTTGTACCTCAAGCCGGGTATTTCCGAAAGCCCCTGCAACACGAGGTCGCGACGACGCCTGAATGCCTTGTTCATCTCCACGGTAAAGGAATTGTCGGATGTTAAAGCCTTCAATGCGGCGCGCTGTGAGATAGATGACGGGCCGGACGTAAACTGGCTTTGCAGTTTCGAGCATGCCTTGGCAATCCACAGCGGCGCGCCAATATAACCGATACGATACCCGGTCATGGCATAACCTTTCGATATGCCGTTGATCACAACCGTGCGGTCGCGCACGCTTTCGAACTGTGCAATGCTTTCATGCCTGCCAACAAAGTTGATATGCTCGTAGATCTCGTCGGCAACAATAATAATATGCGGATGTTTCGCAACAATATCGGCAATAGCCTTCAATTCGTCCCTGGAATATACGCTGCCGGTTGGGTTCGACGGCGAGCAAAGCAGCAGCGCTTTCGTTTTATGCGTGATGGCGGCTTCCAACTGGGCTGGCGTCACCTTATAGTCGTTTTCAACGGTGGTTTGTATCACTACATTGACGCCGCCGGCCAGTTTCACCAGTTCAACATAGGTAACCCAGTAAGGAGCGGGCACAATCACTTCGTCGTCTTCATCCACTATAGACATGATGACGTTGGCCAGCGAATGTTTGGCGCCATTCGACACGATGACCTGTTGCGGCGTGAAATCAAGGTTGTTTTCGTTTTTAAATTTGGCAACGATGGCCTTGCGAAGATCCATGTATCCGTCGCCGGGCGAATAGAACGAAAAGTTTTTATCCACAGCTTCCCTGGCTGCCTCCTTAACATGGTCGGGCGTAAAAAAGTCGGGCTCGCCAACGCTAAGGTTTACCACATCAACACCCTGTGCCTGCAGATCCTGGCTCCTCCGATTCATGGCCATGGTCTGCGATTCCGAAAGACTGGCTAATCTTTTTGATAATAATTCCATACGAAAAAATTGATGATTGAAAGTTTTTTTAGTCGGTTCTTAAACCGGACAAAATTACATATTTATCAATATCTTTCCATAAAAAAGATATTTATTGTTAATAAAAACCTTTTTATAGTTTCAGATTTGAAGCTAAAGTCAAGTGATGCATCGCGTAAAAAAATCTTCCTAAAAAGGAAAAACTATTGTAAATCAAAAAAAGAGAATTATCTTTGCAGGTCGAAAAAAGAGTTATAAAGTAAAAATAATAATAGAATAAAGATGTATTTGACCGCCGAAAAGAAGCAGGAAATATTCACGCAATACGGTAAAGATGTGAACAACACCGGTTCATCCGGATCGCAGATCGCGTTGTTTTCATACCGTATCAATCATTTGACCGAGCACCTGAGGGGCAACCGGAAGGATTTCGGGACGCAGAAAGCATTATTGAAACTTGTAGGTAAAAGAAGAAGGTTGCTCGATTACCTGAAAAGCAAGGATATCAATCGTTATCGCGAAATCATCAAGGATCTGAATATCCGTAAGTAAAAACATAAGGCACTCGCAGTGAAGGCAATTTCTCGATTGCCTTTTTTGCATTTTTATCACGATGTCTTTAAACAACAAATCCGTTTAAATTTTAAATCAATGAATGTTATCCAGAAAGAAATAGAACTGTGCAATGGCGAGAAAATTATCCTCGAAACGGGAAAATTAGCCAAACAAGCTGATGGTGCGGTTGTTTTGCGTCAAGGCAAAACCATGCTGCTGGCAACGGTTGTTTCAGCCAAAGAAGCCAAGGAAGATGTTGACTTCATGCCGTTGCAGGTCGAATACAAAGAGAAATACGCTGCATCGGGGCGTTTCCCCGGTGGTTTCCTCAAACGTGAAACCCGTCCGGGCGATTACGAAATACTGGTATCCCGTTTGGTCGACCGTGCCCTGCGTCCGCTTTTCCCCGACGATTACCACGCCGAAACGTTTGTGACGATCAACCTGATTTCGGCCGACAAGAATATCAAACCCGATGCCTTGGCCGGTCTGGCCGCATCAGCTGCTTTAGCCGTCTCGGATGTACCGTTTGGCGGCCCCATCTCCGAAGTGCGCGTTGCACGTATCGACGGCAAGATGATGATCAACCCTACGTTCGAAGAAGTAGAAAAGGCTGACCTGGACATCATCGTAGCTGCTACCTTTGACAATATCATGATGGTGGAAGGCGAAATGAAAGAAGTGTCGGAAGACGACCTGCTCGAAGCCTTGAAATTTGCGCACGAAGAGATCAGGAAACATTGCAGGGCGCAGATGGAATTGTGCGAGATGGTGGGCAAAACCGTAAAACGCACGTATTGCCACGAAGTGAACGACGACGAACTGCGTGCAGCAATCCGTACCGCCACTTACGATAAGACGTACGAAGTGGCCAAGTCGCAAAAGCCCAAACATGAACGTTCCGACGCTTTCGAAGCCATCGCTAACGAATTCCTCGAAACCATTCCCGAAGAGCAGCGCGA
>JAISDP010000300.1 GCA_031264715.1 Bacteroidales bacterium | reverse complement strand
GCGGGACTTAACAGATAATCTCCGCCTGACGATTCCAGCAATGAAAAGTTTTTTAAATGCGCATCACCATTTGAAAAAAGGTAGTTAAACACAACTAACGCAAAATATTTTTCCATTTCAACCCTCCATGCAGGCGCGTATTTTTTTATCAGTAAACCTGTTTCTTCGTAACTGTAAGCGTATTTGAAATCGGCGCCGGCATTGTCTTTCGTTTTTCCGGCTAAAGAGGCAAAGTCTTCCTTTCCCCATTTTCCGCCCTCTTTTACGTCAAAACGTTTGGTAATGTATGCCGGCGTTCCGTCCTTAAAAAATATCATTGCATTTTCGGCGGTGTTTATTCCATAAACCTGTTTCGCTATTTGCATGGTTAAATGCTCATTGGCGGGCGCCTGATCAACTTTCTTTAAATCCCGCGGGACGGGTTTCAGTATGTATGTTCCCTGTTCTCCTTCCTGTGTTAAGCGAAGCGCATTTCTTTCCAGCAGCAAACTTAATTTTTCCTGAACGCCTGAAATGGATATGCGCCTGCGATTTTCCATAAACAGTTCGGCTATTTCTTCGTTTTGCTCCGGCGGCTCGTAGGGCAAAACATGACTTACTTTTTTGCCGTTAAACAAATTCCGCAGGCAACCTGGGCTGTATGTGTTAAATCCTTCCGCCAATGTGCCGGGACAATATTTTATACTTTCCATGTTCATTTTACTACTGGTTTAACGGTTATTGCTCCTGTGGCGTCATGTTGCGCTGTTGCCATAAGCAGGCCGAAATTATCATTTTCGTCAATTCTTAGTTGCGTACATTGCAATTTGCGGTTTGCGCCTTCGCTCAACATATTGAAAAAAAAAGGAAACAGGCAGTTACTCTCATATTTCTGCTGTGTTTTGGGAAGCGTCAAACTGATTGAAGATTGTCTGCTGTCGGCAAAATAAGCGTTCTCATAGCAAAAAATGTACCTGTCATGGCTTTCTTCCGTGAGAATCCCTGCCAGTTTTCCATTGCGATATATTTCTGCTTTTCTCATTTATTTATTCTTTTCTAAGGGCGACCACACAGGGTCGCCCCTACATTTTTTTAATTTCCATTTTAATTTCCATACCCAGCACCTCGGCAAGTTTACCCAGTACTTCCAGCGACGGATTTCCCTGTCCGCGTTCCAGCCTGTACAGGGTGTTTGTGCTTATTTCCGCAAGTTCAGCCAAATGCGGCTGTGTTATTTTCAATTCCTTTCTGCGGACTTTAATGATTTCACCTAACTGTTCTACTAACATTATATTGTGATTTAGGATGTAAAGATATGAAAGTTTTTGTATTTCAAATCAAAAATCATATTATAATGTGATCTTGTTGTTGTTAATATCGTTTTTGTGCACGTTGGATTCGTACTGCGTGTTATGTTCCGTGTTAACTTCGCGGATGATGCAATCCACATTCCCGATGGTCGGGCGATTCCCACCACCAGCGGCCTGCCCTTATGTCTTCACCGGCTTGAACAGCGCGCGTGCACGGTTGACATCCTATACTCGGAAATCCTTTTTCGTGCAACACGTTATAAGGAACATTATTCTTCCCGATATAATCCCATACATCTGCTTCCGTCCAGTTGATCAGCGGGTTGATTTTTATCAGGCTGTTTGCTTCATCCCACTCTATTAACTTCATGCCGTGGCGCGTTACCGACTGCTCGCGCCGAAGTCCGCATATCCACACGTCCAGTCCCTTGAACGCCCTCTTCAACGGTTCAAGTTTCCGGACACGACAACAGCGCTGCCTTTTTTCAATGCTGTCATAAAACAGGTTGACGCCTTCGGCTGAAACCATTTTTTCAACCGAAACATAATCGGGAAAGAAAACTTCTATTTTCGTACCGTATCTTATGTTGGTCTTGTCGAGCAGGCTGTATGTTTCGGAAAACAGCCGTCCCGTATCAAGCGTGAAAATACGGGCGTCTTTCCGTATTTTGCATACCATATCGGTTAATATCTGGTCTTCGAGGCCAAGACTTGACGAAAGGGCAATCCTGTTTCCGTATAAATCCAGAAAGTGTTTCAGGACGGTTTCCGGACTTTCGGACTGAAAATCATGATTTGCTTTTCTAATAAATTCACCCTGCTCCATAATTATTCTATTGTTTATAAAATCATACCCGCTCCTGCGGTTTCAAAGGTTCCCGGATCAATAAATATGAGACTTCCCGTTGTACGGTTTTCGGTATAGGGGTCAAAAACCAGCGGCGCCGCGGTTTTAATCGTTATTACGGCGATGTCGTTCATGTTTAGCTGTTCCACGCCGTTTTCGTGACGAAGAGTATTGATGTTGATGCGGCTGTTGATTTGCTTCACAATTCCCTGCGTTTCTTTTGTGGTATGCCTGATGATATACCTGTTTCCTTCCTTCAACGGTTTTTGGTTAAACCAGCATACGGTCATTTGCAAATCCTGTGATACGGAAGGCTGTTTTCCCGACACGCCCGCCAAAAGATCGCCCCTGCCGACATCAATATCATCGGTTAACCGGATAATTACAGAGTCGGGAGTATAAGCCGCTTCAATTTCTTTTTCTGCCTGCGAAATAGAAGCAATGTTCGACTTCAACCCCGAAGGCAGGGCGATTACGGCATCGCCTTTTTTCAGTATCCCTCCCGACATCCGCCCGGCATATCCGCGAAAATCATGAAACCTGTCCGAAATCGGACGGATTACATACTGTACGGGATAGCGCACGTCCTTCATGTTCAACTTATGGTCAATGGGAATGGTTTCGAGAAGTTCCAGCAGTGCAGGGCCTTTATACCAGGGCATGCTGGAAGATTTATCCACCACATTGTCCCCCATTTTGGCAGATATGGGAATAAAATGAACATCGGAAAGATTCAGTTCCGACGACATTCCCTTGTAAATATTCCGAATACGGTTAAATGTAAACTCCGAAAAATCAACCAGGTCCATTTTATTGATGCATACGGTCACATGCGGAATACCCAGCAACGACGCGAGATAGGAATGGCGAACGGTTTGTTCGAGCACGCCGTTCCGGGCGTCAATCAGGATAATTGCGAGGTCGGCAGTAGATGCGCCTGTTACCATATTACGCGTATACTGGACGTGCCCCGGAGTATCGGCAATGATAAATTTGCGTTTTGGCGTGGCAAAATAACGGTACGCCACATCAATGGTAATTCCCTGTTCCCGCTCGCTGCGCAACCCGTCGGTCAGCAGCGCAAGGTTCACGTCTTCATTGCCCCGGCTGCGCGAAGCAGCCTCAACGGCTTCCAGCTGGTCTTCGAATATCGATTTGCTGTCGTAAAGCAATCGGCCTATCAGCGTGCTCTTCCCGTCATCAACGCTGCCTGCGGTGGTAAAGCGCAGCAGTTCCATATCAAGGTAACCACCGGTATTGATTGTTTCCATATTCATGAGTCTTATCATTAAAAATAACCTGCCACTTTACGGTCTTCCATTGCCGTTTCGGAACGTTTGTCATCGGCGCGGCTGCCGCGTTCGGTAACACGGGTGGCTGCAATCTCCTCGATGATCTCTTTCAGCGACGAAGCCCGCGATAAAGAGAGTCCCGTACAGCTTATATCGCCAATGGTACGGCATCGCACTTCTTTGATCTCAACCTTTTCGGTCGGCCTGATCTTCATGCACGGTTCGGCTGCCAGCCATTGCCCGTCGCGGTAAAAGACCTTCCGCTCGTGCGTAAAGTAGATGACCGGCATTTCGATGTTTTCGAGGTAGATATATTGCCATACATCCATTTCAGTCCAGTTGCTGATGGGGAATACCCTGAAATGTTCGCCCGTATTCTTTTTCCCGTTAAAGATATTCCACAGTTCGGGACGCTGGTTTTTGGGATTCCACTGTCCGAACTCATCGCGGTGCGAAAAGAAACGTTCTTTGGCGCGCGCCTTTTCTTCGTCGCGCCGCGCACCGCCGACGGCAGCGTCGAACTTATGCTTTTCGATGGTATCGAGAAGCGTAACGGTCTGCAATTTGTTGCGGCTTGCTTCAAATCCCGTTTCCTCGACAACCCTCCCGCTGTCGATGGATTCCTGTACCGAACCGATGACAAGCGATACGCCGAGGCGTTTCACCAGTTCGTCGCGGTAACTGATGGTTTCGTCGAAGTTATGCCCCGTGTCGATATGAACCAGCGGGAACGGTATTTTTGCGGGATAAAAAGCCTTGTATGCAAGATGTGTGACGACGATCGAGTCCTTTCCGCCCGAAAAAAGTATCGCGGGACGCTCGAACTGCGCCGCTACTTCGCGCAGCACATAGATCGATTCGGCTTCAAGCTCGCGCAAATGAGTCAGTTTATTCATTTTCGATTCTTTGATTTTCAATTTCTGATTGATATTGGATTTATTTTCAAATTTCCGGTGAAAGCATGGTTGCCGTCAGCTAAATGCACCGGAAAGGTATTCTTTAGTCAACTCATGTTGCGGATGATTAAAAATCTGTTCAGCCGCGCCCGATTCAATCACTTCGCCGAGGTACATGAATATCACATAGTCGGCAATGCGCCTTGCCTGCCGGAGCGTGTGCGTTACCATAACAATGGAATAATCGCGCTTGAGTTTGACGAACAGCTCCTCGATATTTTTACTCGACAACGGGTCGAGCGCGCTGGTAGCTTCGTCGGCAAGGATGAACCGCGGCTCGACGGCAAGGCTTCGCGCAAGGCACAAGCGTTGCTGCTGCCCGATCGAAAGCCGGGACGCGGGAGAGTTAAGCCTGTCCTTTACCTCATTCCACAATCCGACCGCCTCTAAGTAATATTTCACGATCATTTTAAGTTTCCGCCTGTTGCCTATGCCGTGGATACGACAGCCGTAAGCTACATTCTCGAATACCGACATGGGCAGCGGACAGGGTTTCTGGGACACAAGTCCGATCCTGCGGCGCAGGCTGATGATTTTTTCGCCGCTACCGATGATATCCTCATTCCCAAGAATGATTTCTCCCGTTATGCGAAAGCCTTCCTCCAAATCCGTCAGGCGGTTCATCGTTTTCAGCAGCGTTGTCTTTCCACATCCCGATGGCCCTATGATGCAGGTTATTTTCCTGTCGGGCAGCAGCAGGTTGATATTTTTCAGTATGTGATGGTCTTTTGCATGGACGTTGAGGTTGCACACTTCCAATTTGGTATCTTCGGTTTCCCTGACGAACTTATAATCGGGACGGAAAAATTTCCTCATGCGTCCGATAAGCTTTCCGTCGGGAGTTGCGGCGGTCATGTTCGGAACATGCATCAACAGGCTTTTTATCTGCATATTTTATTTTAATTTGTTTTTCGAAAAACGACTTGTAATAATTCTTCCCGCGACACTGAGTGCAAGGACAATCAGCGTAAGCACAAGGGCGGCCGCGTAAGCTCTTTCCTGCACTTCTTTTACAGGACTGCTCATCTGGAAGAAAACGGCTAAAGGCAGCGTGGCGGCAGGCTGCGAAAGCGATGTGGGAATACTGTCGGTATATCCCGCCGTAAACATGACGCCTGCGGCGTCGCCAATGGCGCGTCCTATCGAAAGCAGGGTGGCGGTTGCTATTCCGGGGGCTATCTGGCGCAGGACGACGCGGATCGTTTCATAACGCGTGGCTCCCAGCGAATATGCCGCGTCGAGGATTTCGCGCGGGAACTGCCGTGCCGCCTCGTCCATCGAACGTATAAATACCGGTATAATCAGCAGGGTAACAACAATAATACCGCCCAGCAGCGAAGTGCGCAGCCCAAAATAAATCATCAGGGTAAAACCGAATGCTCCATAAACGATTGAAGGAATACCGAAAAGCACATCATAGGCAAGACGTGCGGCATAAGCAAGTTTCGACCGTTTTTTCAGGTAAACGTTGAGATAGAATACAACCGGTATGCTGACCGACAGTCCCAACAGCGTAGAAGCCCCTACAATATAAATCGACCCTGCGATGGCATTCAGGAAACCGCCTTCTTTCCCGATGTAGAACCCGCCGCCGGGAAGCTTGGTGATCATATCCCAGCTCATTGCATTCCAGCCTTTGCTCGCAACAGTCCAGACGATGCTGAGCACAAACCCGAATACAGTCAGGGTTGCCATATACATCAACACCTTAAAGATTTTCTCTTCAATGAATTTAAACTTCATCAGATAAAACTTTTTTCGATTCGGTACAAAACAGCCCGCGATACGAGATTAAACAACAGAATGACAACAAAAAGCATCAGCGCGGCAAACATCAGCGCTGCTTCATAATCCGGCAGCGAAAGCATTTCACCGTAATTATTGGCAATCAGTGCAGGCAGCGGATATGCGGAGTCGAACAGCGAACGGGGTATTTGCGGCATGTTACCGCATACCATCAGGACGGCGATGGTTTCGCCGAAAGCGCGTGAAACAGCCAGGATCACTGCCGCCAGGATGCCCGGAAATGTTTTGCGCAATACCACCTTTTTAATGGTCTGCCACCGGGTTGCACCCAGCGACATGGATGTTTCGCGCAATTGTCCGGGCACGGATGCGAATATTTCAATAAAAAGGCTTGTGAGCAGGGGCAATATCATCACGCCGAGTACAATACCGCCTGCAAGCACAGTGTATCCCGTAGAAAACTCTACAAAACGGGGAGCCAGTATTTCTGAAATCCACGGAACAATCAGCAGCGTTCCCCAAACTCCGTATATCACCGAAGGCAATCCGGCAAGAATATCAAGCGCAGGGAAAACATATTTTTTCACTCTCCGGTCGCCGTATTCCGTCAGGTAAATAGCGGTGAGCAAGGCTACAGGCAACGACAGGACAATTGCGATCCCGGTAACCCAAAGCGTTCCCACCAGAAAAGGCAGGAAGCCAAATTCGCCCTTCAGCGGCTTCCAGTTGCTTGAGAACAGCAGTTCGCCCAGTGCATGTTCCTCAAAAATAGGCGCCGATTTCAGGAAAAGCCCCATGCCCATGAGGAAAACCAGCATCAGCGACATGACCGTCAGAAAGAACATCACGCCGCCGGCTGTTTTATTTTTCAGAATACGGAGATCCACTATCGCCCTTTTACTTTTTTCCAATCAAATCCAGCCCCCTTTGCAGCTTTTCTTCCGAAAGGGAAATATATCCTGCCGGGACATTATACTGTTGCCCGTCGGTCAGGATAAACCGCAGGAATGCCACAAGTGCGGGGTTTTCGGGAATACCGCCGGTTACCAGGTAGAGGTCGCGGGCGGGCGGCGACGGATATTTGCCGGCGGCAATGGCTTCAATGATGCGGTCTTTTGTTTCATAAAAGGACTCTTCGGGGTCTATTTGCCCGTTTCCGTCCACATCAATGGGAAGCGGCAACATTCCCGGATTGGGAAGGCGTGTATTTTCGTCATAGGTATAGGATAGATTGTTAAATCCGATGCCGAGCCTGTCGCGTTGTACCGCCTGCGCAACTCCAGGGTCGCCAAAGACAGCCGTACCGGCGAGGTCTTCCTGTTTTTTGTCCATCCATAAAGCCCATGTTTCGGCGGCTCCGCAAGCATCGGAGCGCGTATAAAGATGAACGGGAGTATGGTCTGCTGTCCCCGCTACCTGTCCCCATGTCTTGTATTCCTCCGAAATCCATAATCCCGAAGCAACCCCGCGGGACATTCCCCTTTTCATAAGGTCGGCCAATACCGGGTTTTCCGTGTTGATTGTTGCAACCACCGCGTCCTTGGCAACTGCAAAAGATACGGCGCCTTTAGCGGCCTCGGGAGGATAAACCTCGCGCGACACCATTCCCAAATCAACCACGCCGGCAAGAACGTCGGTCATGCCTTTCCCCGCGCCTCCCGCCGAAATGTCAATGCGTACCCCCGGATGTATCTTTTGAAACTCTTCAGCCCATTTAACGACTAACGGATAGAGGGCAAAGGCGCCCGACAGGGAAAGTTCTCCGCTTAACTCGCCTTGGGCAGCCTTGCGGCGTCCTCCGCAGGAAACCGCGACGGCTAAAATCACGATGACGGCAAGAACCGATAAAAATACTTTCTTCATGACAGTGATAATTAAAATTTAAGATATTTAAGATTAACGAAACAGTCCGAATAACTGTATGGCTATGTAATTGACATTTTTGCTGCCGACAAGCGTCCTGTACGCATAGTTCATCTGCAGGCGTATGTTTTTGGCAGGGGAATAATTGACTCCGACCAGGTAGTGTATGCTTCGGGTTTCCTTGAGCGATTTGTCCCGTTGAAAATAATCGTACTTAAGCAGGGGCTGTACTTTGGAATGAATAAAATAAGCCAGCACTCCGTACCATCCCTCGCTTTCTGTCGCACCCGATTTTCCCTGTATGTACTCGCTCCTCACGAGAAGCTTTCCGTTATCGTACTTGATTCCCCCGCCCGAACGGATTCGCTGATGCGTTTCCTCCTGCAGCCCCGAAGTCCCGTTATGGTGGAATACCGATAATGTCAACGCTTTGGTCGGATTCACCGACAAGGTTCCCGAAAAATCCTTTGCCTTGTTTCCGTCCGTCGTATTGATGCCGTTTCCCGAAAAAATACCCATGGTGTAGCGGATCAGGTAATGGCTTTCCCGCTTGAAAAAGCCTCCGTAAAAATCAACTCCCACATCGCGACCGTTAGCCGAGATGCCCGAAACATCATTATATCCGCAGAGAGCCGTTATTACCTGCGAATTGTCGATGGTTTCGAGCGTATGCGGGCCGTATGGATTTTCGAGCGAAAAAGGTATTTTTTGCTGCCCGGCCAGGACATTGAAGTAACTGCTTGGCTTCCACTCGAAATATGCGTCGAGTATTCTGGGCGCGCCGGCCAGTTCCGCCTGCAAGCGGTAACCGAAGGAGCGGACAATATCGCCGCGAAAATCGATGCGCGCCCTCCGAATGTCAAACCCGTTACTGCCATCCGCATCGCTGTACTGGTAGCGCATATTCACAAATCCGTATATCTGGGGCAATTTCGAAACAATATTTTCCATTTTGGCAATTCGTTCTTCGGGAATATCATTTTCCCGAGCTGACAAAACCGGGCAAAACAGCATTGCTAAAACCGCCATTGAAAAACAGATTCCCTGCCCCGCAGATAATCGACTGCCGATGAGAAATGTCTTTGGAAAATTCAATAAAAACTTCATAATAAGCCATTAAAAAATTGTTGCTTTTAACTTTTTGACTATCTGTTTTTTGTTTTTAAAATATTTGCAAAGGAATACATAATACCTGTTATTTTAATGTACATTTGGATTAATATTTTTACATCAAAAGATTAAATTTTCCATATTTTTATATTGATATATTAAGGTATTTGATGCCTGACTCCCGATTCTTTCATTTGGATAAAATTACTTTGTGTATTTATTTACTGATATTTTTAAAACATAACTGACTTAAAAAAATCCACCTTAATGCGTTTCAAATTACATTTTAAGATGCAAGTTAACCGTTGATTATCACCTTGTTTTGAAACACGGGGAGTTTTGGATAAAAACACGGGGAGTTTTAGGTGAAAACACGGGGAGTTTTAGGTAAAAACACGGGGAGTTTTGGATGAAAACACCGGGAGTTTTATTTTGACCGGCGATTGTTATTTATCGCTGTTTATCATCAACGGCTGTCATCTAAACACGTTTTTTGCAAGGGAAACGGGCGAACACACAGGTTCGCCCGTACCGGAATCGGCATCTGCGTTATTGATAACGGTGGTAATCATGGTAACGATAATGTTGGGGCGAACCTGTGTGTTCGCCCTGCTGTGTGTCCGCCCTGCTGTGTGTTCGCCCTGCTGTGTGTCCGCCCGTATTTTGCCTTCCAAGGTATGCGACAATTTGAATTGCATCCGTGCGGAATGTAATATTTTGATCAAATCCGTTTTTCTTTATACTTTTGCACCTTCATTTAAAATTTAAAAATCAAGTCATGAGGAAGAATATCGTAGCAGGCAATTGGAAGATGAATAAAAGCCTTGCCGAAGG
>JAISDP010000277.1 GCA_031264715.1 Bacteroidales bacterium | reverse complement strand
GGACATCTTCGCAGCGACGGCAGTAAACGTTACTGGGTTGACGTTCTGGGTATGGGAAATGTAATTGCCGAGACTAATCTGTCGAACAGTCCGACGGCATACTACATTTACGGCGCAGGAGGCTTGGAAGCGCGCATCCTGCCCGACGGCACCGCGGAATATTACGTCTCCGACTACCGCGGCAGCATTGTTGCCATGGTAGACGCATCCGCCAATATCACCCACAAATACCAGTATGACGAGTTCGGCAAAGTCATTCAAAAAGACGAAAGCGACGCCAACCCGTTCCGGTATGTCGGCAAATACGGCGTGATGTATGCCAACGACAACCTTTATTACATGCGCGCCCGCTTCTATGACCCGACCATCGGACGCTTCCTGAGCGAAGACCCGATTTGGAGTACGAACCTGTATCCGTATGCGGATAATAATCCTGTGATGGGGATTGACCCGATGGGGTTATCAACATTAGAGGAATTATATAAGGCAAATCAACAATATCTTATAGCAAAAAGAGTGTATGAAATAGCAAAAAATGAGCGAAAAGAGATGGATGGTTTTTGGTGGAGAGCAGGAGTATTGCTTGGTTATGCTGGTGATGAATATGATGAGATAAAAGAAAATTTCAAATCAGCAGAAAAAAGATTGGCGGAAACTAAAAAGACCGTTTATTACGATATTGATACCAAAAGAGATGGGTATTTTGTGAATCAAACAAAATATGGTAATATCCTTTCATCAGAATATCTTAATCCAAAATTAGAAAAGAAAACAATTAAATTGTTGTTGAATGAGGAAAATCGAAATAAATCATATGAAGAATGGCTAAAACTGCAATATATATTAAAATGAAAAAGATATCAATCATATTGGCTTTTATATTGAACGGCCTCCTTGCCTTTTCGCAAGTAACGTATCAATACGATCATCTGAACAGATTACAGAAAGTAGCCTACGCCAACGGTATTACCGTTGATTATACGTATGACGAGTTGGGCAACCGTACGAAAAAAACGGTTGTCGGCATAGCGCTCAGCAACGATGCCACGTTAAAGAGTCTTTCGGTAAGCGCCGGAACCCTGTCATTTGACGCCCATACAATAACTTATACGGTAAACGTAGCTAACAGTGTAACAGCCATTGACGTAATCGGTACGGCAAACCACGCCAATGCAACGGTAAACGGTAATGTAATCGGAAAAGCTCTTGAGATCGGCGATAACGTAGTGGAAATTACGGTTACCGCCGAAGACGGGACTATTAAGACTTACACCGTAACGATTATACGTGCCGGCAGTATTGCGGAGTCCGAAGCGAATCTCGCAGGTATCACTGTAAACGGCAATGAGATAACGGTCGCCGGCAACACGATCGAGTATGCGGCGCTCTGCGGAGAGGCTTCACTTGCTCTTGACCTGCAGGTTTCGCCAAATTCCACCGTAACCGTCAACGGCGTTGAACATGAAGCCGGTCAAAGCATTGACCTTACGGACGACCTTACTGTAGCCGACATTCAGGTTACAGCCGGGATAGGCGGAGTGGTAAGCAATTATACGTTGAATATCAACGCGCCGCTCAACGACAGCAGGCTGTACTATCAGCGCTGGGACGACGTGCTGGCCATCAACCTCAACCCTGCAACCAACGGAGGATACCATATTTCCGAAACTCGCTGGTACCGGCAGGACGGTACGCCTGCCGGCGACGGAGGATATATCGTGATACGGCAGGGTACGGTTTCGGATTATTATGCCGAAGTACGTGCGGACGAAAAACTGCGCAACGTATGTCCCGTTCCGGAAACAAGGGTTATGGACAAAATCGTTGTATACCCCAACCCTGTTCCGCGCGGCGGGAGCTTGCAATTGACGCTGCCGGAAACATTCGTCGGCGGAGTATTGAATATCTATGACATCAAGGGAAGTATAAGAAAGTCGGGGCTGCCTCTTCCGACGATCGTCAACAGCATCCATGTTTCGGATATGGATTCGGGCATCTATCTGATGCATTTCTTCAGCAGGGATGGCAGCCGTCAGGAAATCAAATTGATTATAGACTGATCTGTGTTTTGCGGCTTCTCCGGTGACGGAGAAGCCCGAATACACGGGGAAAACTTTAAAAATGAAGTAACATGAAGTATCTAAAATATACGTTTTTATCTATCTGCTGCCTGTTCATGGCAAATATCGCAACAGCGCAGTTTTTGGTTTACGGCACGGCGGGACTGTCGGGTCTGCAATACAGTCCGGAAGGAGGAACATCGGGCGCACGTTCCGGTTTCGGCGGTGGAATTGGCTATTCCCTTGCATTGAGTTCGTCGTGGAAAATAGGTCTCGCAGCTGAAATGGCAACATACAGCAGTAAGGCGTCCTTCGGTACGCTTTCCGAAGGATATGAATACGGTACAGGCGAAAACAAATTCCGTATCTCCTACTCGTTAAAAGACTATGAGGAAAAGCAGAACATCACAGCGCTGTCCGTTCCCTTAACGCTACAGTATCAGACAGGCGGCATCATCGGATTCTTTCTGTCCGGCGGAGTGAAGCTCGGTATGCCCGTAAGCGCGCGGGCAAGCATCAGTCCCGGAACGGTGAACGTATCGGGCGAGTATGAATACGAAGGCCAGACATATACCAATCTGCCGCAGCACGGTTTTCCCGAAGGAACAAAACTTCCGGAAACGGAAAGCAAAATCGACCTGGGGTATTCTGTCGCCGCAACACTGGAAGCAGGAGTGCGTATTAAAAAGGTATATGCCGGACTGTATCTGGATTACGGACTGACGGACATGCGAAAGACTAAAGACCGGCATGCCCTTGAATATCAGGAATCGACTCCTGCGGTATTTGTGCACAACAGCATCCTGAATACCGGTTTTGTCAATAAGGTAAACCTTTTCAGCGCCGGATTGAAAATAAGGGTACAGTTTTAGCAGAGCGCTTATTGTTAGCTCCACTGGCAGGGTCTCTTTAACCTTTTCGCAATTAAACTTACGAATCAGTCTGTTTGGTGAACAATTTTAGCGCGCGCATATTCCACCCTAAAAGTTTGTAAAATCGACACTGTTTATACCCTAAAAGTTTGCAGATTTTAAATAACCATTACTTTTGTATCCATAAAATATCATGATATGATACAAAGGAAAGTTTTGGACAACCTGCGCGAATGGAGCAGGAGCAAATACCGGAAGCCGCTTGTTTTGCGCGGAGCAAGGCAGGTTGGCAAGACAACGCTTGTGCGCGAACTCGCCAAAGATTATGACGTTTATCTGGAATTAAATTTGGAGAACGAAAACGAGCGTCAGTTGTTTGAAACCGGGAACGATGTTCAAAAGACGATTACGGATTTGTTTTTCTATAAAGGCGTGATGAAAACCGACAAATCGGTCTTGCTCTTTATCGACGAAATACAGTATTCCAAACCGGCCGTTGCGATTTTGCGCTATTTTTACGAAGAGGCAAATTACATTCACGTTGTTGTTGCGGGTTCGATGCTCGAAACGGTTATTGACGTCCGAAAAATTTCGTTTCCTGTTGGACGGGTGCAATACATGGCTATCCGTCCTTGTTCATTTATTGAGTTTTTGAGAGGAATCGGCGATGATTTTGATGTCGGTCTGATTGAAAGTCAAACCGATGTTTCGGCCATTCACTTCCGCATGATCGAACATTTCTACAAATATATTCTCGTGGGCGGAATGCCCGCCGCAATAATGAGATATGCTGAAAACAGGGATATTGTTGCAGTAAAAGAGATATATGATTCCCTGCTCGTTACCTACAAGGACGATGTGGAAAAATATACCGGCAGTGCACTGCAAATCCAGATAATACGCACGATTTTGGATATTGGCTGGTATTCGGCGGCGGAAGCGATTTCTTTCGACAAATTCGGCAATACAGCTTTTTCGTCGCGCGAAATGAGCAAGGCGTTTCAAACCATTCAGAAAGCGATGCTGCTCGAACTTGCATATCCTACCTCTTCGGTGCAGATGCCTTTATCGCCAAATTTTCGCCGCCGCCCGAAATTACTGTGGCTCGATACCGGTCTGGTAAACTATTACGCAGGCATTCAAAAAGAAGTCTTTTCGGTAAAAAACATGGAAGACCTATGGCGGGGCAGAATTGCAGAACACATAGTGGCGCAGGAGCTTCTGACTCTTGACAACAGTTTGCTTACCACACGCATTTTTTGGCGTCGGGAAAAGGGAACTTCCTCGGCCGAGGTCGATTTCCTGTATAAATTCAACAGTATGGCAATCCCGGTAGAAGTGAAATCGGGTCACAATTCAAAGCTTAAATCCCTGCACCTGTTTATGGACGAGTGCCCGCACAGCATAGCCGTAAGAATTTGGTCGCAGCCGTTTTCGATTGACGATGCTACAACGCAAAGCGGTAAACAATTCAGGCTAATCAATCTGCCGTTTTATTACGTGGGACAACTCGAAAAAATATTGGAAAAATATGTTTAAAAAACTCATTTTTTACTAATTTTGCGCGCGACAGGTCACACAACATTGATAACATGATTCAGGTGTTGTTTTCCGAATAGTTCACATTAAATATCAGTTTTATGCCTTATTTATTTACTTCGGAATTTGTTTCCGAAGGACATCCCGACAAAGTTGCCGACCAGATTTCCGATGCGTTAGTAGACGAGTTCCTGCGGCGTGACCCCGAATCGAAGGTTGCCTGCGAAACGCTGGTAACCACCGGCCTGGTAGTATTGAGCGGCGAAGTGAAAACCACCGGATACGTCGACGTACAGCAGGTTGCGCGTAATGTTATCGGCGATATAGGTTACACCAAAGGCGAATACATGTTCGAAAGCGCCTCGTGCGGCGTGTTGTCGGCCATACATGAACAGTCGCCCGACATTAACCAGGGCGTGGAACGCGCCAAAGAAGAAGACCAGGGTGCAGGCGACCAGGGAATGATGTTCGGTTATGCCTGTCGCGATACGGACGAATACATGCCGCTGGCATTGATACTTTCGCGCCGGTTGCTGACCACATTAACGGCGATCCGCAGGGAAGGCAGGCAGATGAAATATCTCCGCCCCGATGCCAAATCGCAGGTAACTGTTGAATACGAAGACAATGGTCAACCGAAAAGAGTACATACCATCGTCGTTTCGACCCAGCACGACGATTTCGACGGGGAAGCGAGGATGCTGGAAGCCATTCGCAAGGATGTCCGGGAAATATTAATCCCGGAAGTGATTCGTGAATTGCCCGAAAGAATCAGGAAACTTTTTGACAGGGATTACATTCTGCACGTAAACCCGACCGGTAAATTTGTGATTGGCGGTCCTCATGGCGATACAGGGCTTACAGGCCGCAAAATCATTGTCGACACCTACGGAGGCAAAGGAGCACACGGCGGCGGCGCATTTTCGGGAAAAGATGCATCGAAGGTTGACCGTTCGGCCGCTTATGCCACGCGCCACATTGCCAAGAACATTGTAGCTGCCGGTATTGCCGACGAAGTACTGGTACAGGTGGCCTACGCCATTGGGGTGGCACAGCCGGTGGGACTGTATGTCAATACCTACGGCACATCCAAAGTAAACATGTCCGACAGCGACATTGCACAAAAGATCAACCAGATATTCGACATGAGGCCATACAGTATCGTCAAGCGTTTCGGGCTGAAGAACCCGATTTTCAGGGATACGGTGAAATACGGACACTTCGGGAACGAGCCTTATACAAAAGAAGTACCCGTATGTTACCATGGAGAAACCACAAGGCAGGTCGAATTTTTCGCATGGGAAAAGCTTGATTATGTGGATGCCATCAAAAAAGAGTTTGGAAAATAATTGAATTACTGAATATTGAATTATTGATTGAGAAACCTGCCGGACTTTGGTAAGCGGCAGGTTTTTCTTTTCTCATTTTCGCTTGATACATTCGGCAAACCATTGATGTTCCGGGAAGATATTGAAAAATCGCTTGAAATACTGAATCGGGGCGGCGTAATTCTTTACCCTACCGATACGGTATGGGGTATTGGCTGCGATGCCACCAACAGTGCGGCCGTAGATCGGATATACGCCATCAAGCGCCGCAACGGGGCGCGAAGCATGCTCACGCTGGTAGACGACCCCGATATGCTTGCCGGTTACGTGGAGAAAGCGCCCGGCATTGCCATACGGCTGGATGCCGAAGCTGTACAACCATTGAGCATTATCTACCCAAAGGCCAGGAATTTAGCTTCGAATCTTATTGCGGATGATGGCTCCATCGGCATCCGCATGGTTAAAGAACCGTTTTGCCGGCAACTCATCAAGGCATTCGGCAAGCCGGTCGTTTCCACTTCGGCCAACATCAGCGGGGAACCTGCGCCCGGCATTTTCGACGAAATATCAGGAGAAATCAGGGCAGCAGTCGACTACATCGTTCGTTGGCGGCAAAATGACCGGCAGCCGGCAACGGCATCATCAATTATTAAATTGAATACGGACGGAAGCTACCATGTGTTGAGGTAAGATGAGAATGAGGTTATTCCCTCAAAATAGAAAAAATTATTTTTATATCTTTGCGTCTCATATCAAACAATAGCATCATGAAAACAAAATCGACAGTATTAGCGGTCTTATTATTATCATCAGTGATTGTGTGTCGCTGTTCGCGGGAAAAAACTGTAGAACTTCCGTTAACGATGCAAAATGGTTATGGCCCTCTCCCGATAGGATTGGGAGGAGTGTCTTCCTATTCGGAGGATGAGGATAATCCCTGGAGAAACACATACCTGAAAGTGTCGAAACTTCCCGAAGGATTGACGGATATGAAACAGGGCGCTATCGAAACAAATATTTATCAAAAGGTTTATCAAGCGTACCTGTCGGGCAATATTACGAAGGATTGGTATGAGGAACTGCAAGAATCGTGGACTTGGATACCCGACACCCTTAATCTGTCGAAAACTCCCGTAAGGACGCAAATCGCTTTTGCATACGGAAAAGATGCGGACGGAATTTTAAAGATCGTAGTAGATGCGAACAACAATCTTGATTTAACGGACGACAAGCCATTTACGCCTCTTGGAACGATGTCCTTCGAAGATTCAACAGCGATGGCGAATGTTATCGATGTCTCTTTTGAAATTTTTGTTCACAATAAAATCGTTCCTGTCAATGTTCCGCTTTTTATCGTGCACGTTAAAGCGATTGACATGTTCATGTGCAACTTTGCCCGGTATGCGACGGCCCAATTCAAAGGAGTGCAAATCGCCGTTTCTTCGGACAACTTCACCAATTTATCCTACAAAAACATAAAAGTCGCTTTGATGCTTAACGACCCGGAAAACGGAGAGAAGCTCAAAGATGAAGATTTATACAGGAAAAACGAATACATTGAAATCAAAAATGAAATATATCGGATTTCAGGCGTAAATACCAATAAGAGCACACTTGTTTTGGAAAAAACGAGCTTGTCGAAAGCACAGTTATATTCTACTCAAACAGGATACAAATCCCCTCTTTTCCGGAAAGAGGAATTTACGACAAAGTCAACCGTCGCGCTGGATTCTTTAAAAGGAAAATATGTTATGCTTGATTTCTGGGCGACCTGGTGCGGCCCGTGCATACAGGAATTTTCCCATCTTAAAGAATTGTATGCCAAAACCGACAGGGAAAAATTCGAGATCGTCGGAATCGTGGGAGGCAGTCGGCCCGACGCGCTCGCCGACGTGATTAACAGGCACGAGATCACCTGGCCTCAGATTTTATCGGATGATGCGGACAAAATAACAGAAACGTATGGAATCAGCAGTTATCCTACTACTTTCCTGATCGATCCCGAAGGGTTTATCATTGCAAAAAACTTGAGGGGACACAAGTTGGAAGAAAAAGTTTTAAGCCTGATCATGGACGGGGAATCGTTATGATTGAAGAGATAGGATCAATTATGTATTCAAGGAGATAAAATGGAACAAACAGTAAGGCAAGTGTCGGAAGAAATGGCTCATAGAATTGAAAGCCAAAGATTATGGGTGAAAGGACATTTTACGGAAGAATCACAGGATAAATATCAAACCATTGATGGTAAATTATATTTATTGCAGGGAATACTGGATAATAATTTTTATGGTAAGGATAAAACCTGGGAATTACAATCTTTGGGAATTACCTTTGGCGATGCGCTTGTGCAGAAATTAGGCTTGGAATGGGTTGAAGTTGAAGATGAATATGGTATTGATCCGGCATTAAAATATAAAAATACTTCAATACTGTTATTTCCCTTAACGATGATTTCAAAAAGAGTAGAACAGGATGAACAGATTAATATCGAAGCATTATTTGAAGGGATATGTAATAAAGTAAATGAAATAATTTTAGAGACTGATAACAAATGATGAATAATCCTCCGAATGTAACCGGGGGGACAATTATATACCAGAATGAAAAAGCCAGTTAAAGTAATATTCATCGTTTTCGGGGTTTTATTCCTGCTCATCATCATCATTTCCCTGTTCATATCGCCGGTTGCAAAACATTATATTGAGAAAAACAGCAAGGACATTGTGGGACGTACAGTTACTATGGACAAATTTCGTTTCAATCTGTTTTCCGGTTCGCTCAAAGTCGTTGGGTTCGACATGAAAGAGCAGGACGGGCAGGAAAGCTTTTTCCGGTTCGATACCCTTTCGGTAAGGGTAAAACTGTTCGATTTCCTAAGGCATAAGGTTACCGTGCAGAAAATCTATCTTTCGGATCTTCATTTAACTGTTTGGCAGAAAGGCAACGAATTTAACTTCAATGATATTATCCGGAAATTCGGCTCGACCGATACTGTTGCCGAAGCGCCCAGGAAACCGTCCAAACCTTGGGAAACAGGCATCTACAACATACAATTGCGGGCAGGAAATATTTTCTACAGGGATTTGAAGCTCGGCAGTAAATGGGATATGACGGATTTAAACCTGAAAATACCCGGCGTATATTTCTCCGGGCAGGAAACCGACATAGGCTTCAACCTGCTGTTTGCCGACGGTGGAAAATTAGGTTCGAGCCTGCAATACAACATCGAAACATCGGCCTTCCGCATACAATTGGACCTGGAAAACTTTTCCATCCGGGACATGCTGCCCTATTTGCAGCAAAATATGCGTTTGGGAACCCTTGCCGGATCGCTTGATGCACATATCCACATCAACGGCGATACGCAGCATATCATGAATTCGGTGATACAGGGCAAGGCGGCGCTCCGGAACCTGGATATGCGCGACGACCGGCAACAACCGGCGCTCGCCGCCGACAGCCTGTCTATGGATATAAAGGCAATCAGCCTGTCCGAGTCGACGTATCTGCTGAATGAATTTTCGGCGCGGGGCGTTGCTACCATGTATGTGATGGAGAAAGACAGTTCAAGCAACTTTACTTACCTGCTGAAAAAAAGTGCCGCTCCATCCGGTACGGCAACCGCAAAAGGGCAGTCACAGTCGGCGCCTGTGCACTTGGCCATCGGGAATGTCGACCTGCGGGGTATCCACGTGAAGTTCAAGGACAACACCCTCCAGGTACCGTTTACCTATGAGATGAAGGACATTGCCATCGCTGCAAAAAACTTCGATCCTGACAGGGGAAACGACATCAGTATCAAGGGCAAGCTGGGCAATACGGGCATGGCTGATATCCGCTGGATCGGCAATTTCAACGATCTCTCCAACCTCAATCTGAAAGCGGACTTCAACAGCGTGGAAATAAAAGACTTCACGCCCTATTCGCTGGAATATTGCGCTTATCCCATCACTGCCGGCATCCTGACGTTTACCAGTCAGAATACGATCACCGCCAATATGCTGAAAGGTGTGAATGATGTAGATATTTTCAAATGCAGTGTGGATAAAGTGAACAGGGATGTAAAACCTGTAATGAAGGTGCCGCTGAAGTTAGCCGTGTATGTGCTGAAAGACCGGAACGATAAGATCAGTATTGATCTGCCCGTGGAAGGAGATATCCGTTCGCCCAAATTTTCGTACAAAAAGATTATCATCAAAACGCTGACCAATCTGCTGGTAAAAGTATCGCTGACGCCGCTTGACTTTTTGGCCGGCTCAACGGGGCTCAAGTCCGACAGGTTGGACGCTATTGAGTTTACCACGCTGCAGGAAGATTTTACTTCGGCGCAATACGACAGGTTTAGCCGGTTGGCGTCTGTCATACAGGCCAAACCCGACCTGGTACTCGGCATCAGCCAGGACATCAATTATACGCAGGCTATTAAAGACCAGTCGCTGGCCAGTTTGAAAACAGATTATTACATCATGACCAAAGCTCCGGGAAAATCGGCCGATAGCCTGGACATGTTATCCAGGGCTGCGATTGCCCAGATCAGGGATAACGATCCGGCGTTGCTCCAGTATGCCGACATGCGCCCGGATGCACCGGTCGGCGGCGATATTTATACCAAGGCCATGGCTTTATACAGGGACAAGGTAAACGAACAGATCGGCAAACTTGCGGAAAAACGCAATCAACTGCTTGTCGACTATATGCAGGCGCCTGCAGCCAGCATCAAGGTGGAAACTGTTGCATTGGTACCGGGCAAAACATACGAAGGTAAAAGCGTTTTTAAAACAAGCCTTACATTACCCGGCGAGGAACCGATGACAGCGCCCGCTGATAACGATTCCGCAGATGACGCCGATAATCGCTGACAGGGTCAAAATCATAGCAGTAGATCGCTGTAGATACGAAATTCCACGGAATTTTTCGTCCCGGAGTCTCCGGTAACAGGAATTCCATGGAATTTTTCATCCTGGAGTCTCCGGCAACAGAAATTCCACGGAATTTTTCGTCCTGGAGTCTCCGGCAACAGGAATTCCATGGAATTTTTCATCCTGGAGTCTCCGGCAACAGGAATTCCATGGAATTTTTCGTCCTGGAGTCTCTGGCAACAGAAATTCCACGGAATTTTCCATCCTGATACCTCCGGCAACAGAAATTTCCACGGCAGGCTGCGAAACTGCTTGCAAGGCTGGATCGGGAATAAACTGAAAAAGCCCGCAGCATCATGCCGCGGGCTTTTTCCTATCCTGCAAACCGCAGTTTTCTTATATAGCCAGCGAGAACCTGATAAATTTGGTTACTTTCAGGTCTTTGTCGGCTTCTTTCAGGTAACCGGCAACACTCTTCTTACTGTCCTTGATAAAGTCCTGATTGATCAAAGTCATTTCCTTGAAGAATTTTTCCAGTCTGCCCTGTGCGATTTTTTCGATCATTTCGGCAGGTCTACCTGCGTTTTTCGGATCGTTTTTAGTTTGATCCGTTGCAATTTCCCATTCCTTAGCCACAACGTCGGCCGGAACGCTTTCCCGGTCGACTGCTATCGGGCTCATGGCGGCTACCTGCATGGCAATATCGCGTCCTACTTGCGGATCGCTTACCTTCTTGTTGAAGCCAACCAGACACGCGAGCTTGTTGCCCGGATGGATGTATGCGATCACTTCGGCAGCTTCCATACTGTCGAAGAAGGTCAAGTCGACCTTTTCACCGATTACGGCTACTTTTTCGTTCACACCTTCGGCTACGCTGATACCGTTCACGGTCAACTGTTTTACAGCGTCCAGGTCGGCGGCGCCGGATTTCAGGGCTGCATCGGATACGTCTTCGGTAAATTTGATGAAATCGGCGCCCTTAGCCACGAAATCGGTTTCACAGCTTAATACGGCCAGCACGCCTTTGGTGGCGTCGGCCGATACTTTTGCAATCACACAACCTTCGGTTGCTTCGCGGTCGGCACGTTTGCTGGCTACCAGCTGTCCTTTCTTGCGGATGACGGCCACTGCCTGTTCGTAATCGCCATTGGCCTCTTCCAAGGCTTTTTTGCAGTCCATCATGCCTGCGCCGGTCATCTTCCTTAGTTTTGCTACTTCTGTTGCACTTATAGCCATTTCCTTAATTATATTTTTTCTTGGTTAAATCTAATTTTACTCTTCGTCTTCTTCGATGTTCTTCACCTTCTTGGCCAGCTTCTTGGCTGATTTTTTGCCGTCAGCATCTTCGTCGTCCATCATCTGGTTACGGTCTTTTGACGATTTCTTGGCCTTCTTGTTTTGCGAAGCGCCCTGGTCGTCGTTATCCCTTTCCAGTTTCCGTTCGTTATTACCGTCCTTGATGGCTTCCACAACGGAATCGAGGATAATGGCAATCGAATTGGCGGCGTCATCGTTAGCCGGGATCGGGAAATCGATCAATTCGGGATCGGAATTGGTATCCACGATGCCGAATATGGGAATGTTCAGCCGGCGGGCTTCACTTACTGCAATGTGTTCCTTCATGATGTCGATCACGAAAAGGGCTGCCGGAAGGCGTGCCATATCTGCGATACTGCCGAGGTTTTTTTCAAGCTTGGCGCGTTGACGGCTAATCTGGAGCTTTTCGCGCTTCGACATGTTGTCGAATGTACCGTCGGTAGCCATCTTATCGATGGTCGACATTTTCTTCACCGCTTTGCGGATGGTGGGGAAGTTGGTGAGCATACCGCCCGGCCAGCGTTCCGACACGAAAGGCATGCTGATAGCGCTTACTTTTTCGACAACGATATCCTTTGCCTGTTTCTTCGTGGCAACAAATAACACCTTTCGGCCCGATTTGGCTATCTGTTTAAGCGCTTGTGAGGCTTCTTCAAGCTTGGCCTGTGTTTTTTGCAGATCAATAATGTGGATTCCATTGCGCTCCATGAAGATGTAAGGAGCCATGTGCGGGTTCCACTTCCGTTTCAGGTGACCAAAGTGGCAACCTGCATCTAATAATTGTTGTATGGTTACTTGTGACATTTAAATTATGATAAAAATTTGTTTACATTCTTTTTACATGCGAGTTCCGTATGCAATCCCAGGGTAGCGTCTACATTTTTGATTCAATCGAAAATGGAAAAGGTCGGTGGGATTTAGATACTAAACCGGTCAATTTTTGATTTTTACTAATTATCAAAAATGATATTAACGTTTGCTGAACTGGAAGCGTTTGCGTGCTTTGGGACGTCCGGGTTTCTTACGTTCCACTTCGTGCGGGTTGCGGGTCATGAAACCGGCAGCTTTCAGTTTGGGCTTGTTGGTCTCGTCGAGCTTCACAAAAGCGCGGGAGATCGCCAGGCGCAATGCTTCGGCCTGTCCCTTGATTCCGCCACCGTCCAGGTTGGCTTTTACGTTGTATTTTCCTGTCAGTTCCAATACGCTGGCAGGCTGTTCCACAATATATTGGAGCGTACCTACGGGAAAGTAGGTTTTCAGGTCTTTGTTGTTGATGGTGATTTCACCGTTTCCTTCGCTGAGATATACGCGGGCAACGGCTGCTTTTCTTCTACCAATAGCGTTGATGACTTCCATGGATTATCTGATCAGATTAAGGTTGATGGTTTTAGGCTGTTGTGCTTCGTGGGGATGCTCGGTACCGGCATACACATGGAGGTTGCGGTAAAGAGCGGCTCCCAGCTTGTTTTTGGGTAACATGCCTTTCACTGCTTTTTCCACCACTGCAATCGGGTTTTTACGCATCAGATCTTGAGCGACGGTGATACGCTGCCCGCCGGGGTATCCCGTATGGCGTACATATTCCTTGTCGGCCCATTTGCCGCCTGTGAAGCGTACCTTGTCGGCATTGATCACAATTACGTTGTCGCCACAATCCACATGCGGCGTGTAGCTGGGTTTGTGTTTGCCTCGCAGCGCCATGGCTATCCTGGCACACAAGCGGCCCACTACTTCATCCCGGGCGTCTACAATCACCCATTCTTTGTTAACAGTCGCTTTATTGGCCGAAACTGTTTTGTAGCTTAAAGTATCCACTTATTAACTTAAAATTATTGATTTAACTGTTTAAAAACAACATATATAACACATATCCGCCTCGAAAATACGGAATGCAAAAGTACAATTAATTTCATAAAAAACTATTTTTTTTTCGAAATTCGCCTTATTTTGAGACAGAAGTATAGATAATGAGTCGTTGTAGTCCTGTCCGTAGGGCGTTGCCCAGTCGTGGTCGGAAGATTATGGTAATTGTAAATAGCTCTGAAAGAGCGATATCATTAGCACAGGGCAACGCCCTGTGTCGCAGCAAATACATTCATACCAAGCCCCAACGGGGCGTAATCAATTTTATCCTCAATGCGACAATTTGAATTTTACCGGACAGCAGTGGTTTTGTATAATATCCAAAAAAAAGAATTAGCCTGTTTTGAAAAAAAGAAAATAAATTGTTGT